>DASZDV010000684.1:0-8621 GCA_035941575.1 Pyrinomonadaceae bacterium | reverse complement strand
GTCTCCGCACCTGTTTCGACGACCGCGGTGCGCGCTCCGTTACCAAACGTTTGGCTCGCGCCCGCACCGTCGTCCAAAATCTCACTAAAATAGGACCGCCAGGAATCGTCGACGAGTTCAGGATTCGTACGAAAACGTTCGAGCAGTCCCTGAACATACTCGGCGTTGGCGCCGAATTCTTCGGCGATCAGTTCTGACAAGTCAGTCGTTTTTTGCTGGCTCAAGCTGCTTTCCAGTCTTGAAATCTGTGTAGTTTGTGTGAGGAATAGACTATCATCTCCGGAATTCATTTGCACTTTGACCGCTCTTACGAGAGTGCTCCAATAAAACATGGAAGAGATACGTGAGCCGCAGACAAGACTCAGAACTGTTGTAGTGTTCGCGATGCTGTTTACCGTGCTTGGCGCGGTGATCGTGTTTGCCTACTTTTCAACGTTCGCGCGTCCCGTGACGACTGTCATTCTCGTTCGTCACGCCGAAAAAATGCTCGAGCCGAATAATCCGGACCCCGACCTTGCTCCGGCCGGTTTTGCACGCGCACAAGAGATCGCGCGCGTGTTTGGCAACGCCGGCGTCAATACAATTTTCGCGACGCAGTACAAACGCACACAACAAACTGTCAAGCCATTATCGGATCGCACGGGCGTTTCTGTGACGTTACTCGATGCAAATCAGACGGATGAGCTGGTGAAACGCATACAGACCAGCTTGCGTGGACAAACTATCTTCATCGCAGGCCACAACAACACTGTGCCCGCGATTGCTTCGACCTTGAGTGGCGAGACGTTTCCGGTTATTCCTGAAAGCGAATACGACAACCTCTACATCGTTACCATTTACCGGTTTGGCAAGGCGAAAGTTATCAAGCTCAAGTACGGCAGAGAGAGCACTCAAGGAGTTGGAACCGGGACCATGGTTCCGATGAATAAGTAACGTTATGAAAAAAAAGACCAACACTCGAAACGCGAAGAAGACTAAGACAAACGTCGGCAGGCGCGACTTTGTGAAAGTACTGCCGGCGCTTGGTATTGCCGGTGTGGCTGCCACGAAGCTGCCTCTTGACGCGCTGGCTCAAACACCAACGCCCTCGCCAACACCCCTGCCATCTCCGTCACCTTCTCCAACCCCCACCCCGCGCATAACGAAAGAGATGATGCGCCAGGCGGAAAAACTGATGGGGATCGAACTCACTGACGCGCAGGAGGCAATGGCGCTCAGCGGCGTCAATCGCAACCTCGACTCGTACGAGACTATCCGCAAGATCGACGTGCCGCTCGATACCGAACCAGCGATCGCTTTTCACCCTTCACGAGCGAAAAAAGAACTCTACGTTTCGAAGACGAAGTTTCGCTTCGGCAAAGTAGAGTCGCCGCCTTTTAAGAGAATCGAGGAGCTAGCCTTCGCTACAGTGCCGCAACTCGCCGAGTTGATTCGCACGCGCCGCATCACCTCGACAGAGCTCACAAAAATGTATCTCGAGCGGTTGAAGCGCTATGGTCCAAAACTGCTCTGCGTCGTCACGCTCACAGAAGACTTGGCGCTGAAGCAAGCAGCGGCTGCCGATGCTGATTTGAAACGCGGCAAGTATCGCGGACCGTTGCACGGCATCCCGTGGGGCGCAAAAGATCTGTTTGCGACGAAGGGAATCAAGACGACTTGGGGCGCCGAACCCTATCGTGACCAGTTGATTGACTACGACGCGACCGTTATCGAACGGCTCGAAGATGCGGGCGCCGTGCTGGTGGCGAAGCTTTCGATGGGCGCACTGGCGCAGGGAGCAAGATGGTTCGCCGGCGTGACTCGCAATCCATGGCAACCTGACGAAGCGCAACAGGGATCGAGTGGTTCGTCGGCTGGTCCAGCTTCAGCGACCGCTGCGGGTTTGGTTGGTTTTTCGATCGGCACGGAAACACTCGGTTCGATCGTTTCACCGTCTTCACGTTGTGGTTGCACGGGATTGCGACCGACGTACGGCCGAGTGAGCCGTTACGGCGCAATGGGTTTGAGTTGGACCATGGACAAGATCGGCCCCATCTGCCGCGGCGTCGAAGACTGCGCCGCCGCGCTCAATGCGATTTATGGTCCTGACGGTAAAGACATCACGGTCGGAGACGCGCCATTTAATTGGAACCCGGATACAAACATCAGCACGTTGAGAATTGGTTACTTGAAGACTGAGTTTGACGGAACTGGTTTTCAACCAACGAACGAGCAACAGCGCCAACAGGCGGAACAGCGCCGCGCGATCTACAAAACGGCTCTTGAAGACTTGCAGAAGGCGGGCGCGAAACTTACGCCAATCGAGTTGCCGAAGATTCCTGCACAATCGTTGCGGTTCGTCTTGACGGCTGAAGCAGCGGCAGCGTTTGACGACATCACGCGCGACGGCCGTGTGAATCAGTTATCGGGACAGTCGCCCGGCGATTGGCCCAACTCTTTTCGCACGTCACGGTTTATTCCCGCCGTGGAGTATCTGCGGGCGCAGCGCGTGCGCACGCTGCTGATGCGCGAGATGGAGAAGTTGATGTCGCAGTGGGATGTCTTTGTCAGTCCTGCGCCCGGAAGTGCGAGTCTGTTGGTGTCGAATTTGACGGGCCATCCCGCGGTTGTTTTGCCGTGTGGATTTGTGAATGAGTTACCCGTCGCGATCATGTTTACCGGCGGGGTGTATGACGAGGTGTCGCCGTTGCGTGTGGCGCTGGCGTTTGAGCGTGCGACGAAGTGGCACACTATGCATCCGAAGATGGATTGGGCGTCGTAAGTTTCGAGCTTGGGGTTATGAGTTCGGAAGATTGGTTCGGGATTATGATTTTGAATGAAGATCCCTTGGCTGGTTCGCTTGTGACGCTCACGCTTCCACCCAAGTTCTCAACAACAGTCTTCACAACGTCCAGCCCCACACCACGGCCTGACAACTCAGTAACATCTTTCGCTGTTGAGAACCCTGGTTGAAAGATCTGTGGAAGGTTTAAAGGATCTATACCGCGACCGTCATCAGTCACGGTGATCTGTATTTGGTCCTGATCGGTCGTTGCTTTAAGAATGACGGTTCCGCGCGACTCAATACCGTGATCGACAGCGTTACGAACGAGGTGCAACAGCGCGTCGGAGAGCGAATCATGAATCCGCTCTTCTATTAAAAGTTCCTCGCCTTGCGCTACAAACGCAATCTCCTTCCCAAGCGCCGTGGCAATAGACTCACCCGCACGTACCGCTTGTCGGAGGATTGTTTGAACGGGGATCTTTGCGGATTTGGCAGCGTAGAAAATTCGGAAATTAATTTTCGCGTCTTCCATCCTTGCCGCCGTCGAAATTATCTCCGATTTCTCCTCCAACTGCTCTCTCAGCTCGCGAAAGCTTCGATCAAAGTCAGCAACATCAAACACCGCTTCCATCACATAAAGGTTTGAACCTTCTCGGATCGCCTCAGCCGCGCGATGTCGCTCGTCGTCTTTCAACTCCGCGAACTCCGCACGCAACTCGTCGCTCTCTCCTGCGCTTACTTGATTGAAACTATCAAGTGCTGCGACCTCGGATGGGCGAAGCAAACCGGCGGCAGTCTCATCCATAACTGTCAATACGTCTTCATCGAGTTTCAACTTGCCGGTGCGCAATGAGTGCAGCAGGTTCTCGAACTCGTGTGCGTTGTGGCTCACGTCAGCGAGATCATTTGCTGCGGCCGCGGCCTTGAAACTATGAACGGTGCGAAAAAGCGAATCGAGTAACCGGCGCGCGCGTGGGCCATCGCCCGCGGCTTCGCGCAGCTCGCGGATCATCGCGGAGATCTGTTCCACTCGATCTTTAAGTTCCACGTTTTCAGTTCCGAGGGTAAGGCTACTCGTTGTCTTCCGATTCGGGCCGGACGTTCTGTTGTGGCTGCTGCTCGTCCAGATCGCGCTTTATCGCGTCAAGTATTCCGTTAATGAATTGAGTGGCTTCGTAGGTTGAAAAGCGTCGCGCGATCTCGAGGGCTTCGTTAATGGCGACGGTGCGCGGTGTGGGTTCGTACAGAAACTCGTAGACCGCGAGACGCAGGATGTTGCGATCGACGACGGCCATGCGTGAGATACGCCAGTGTTCGGCGCGCGAGCGGATGCGGTCGTCGAGTAGTTCGAGGTTAGAGAGAGTTCCGGTTGCGAGGCGCGTGGCGAATGCACGGGCTGTCTCGTCGAGATCGGTTTCTCCGAGCTCAGCCCAGTAGCTTCGGACCACATCGTCCGGAGGCATTTCGGCAACGTCAGCCGCAAAGAGCATTTGCAAGGCACATTCACGTGCCTTACGTCGCGAACCCATAAAGAATTACCAACTACTGATATTAACCTGCCAACTATTAACCTTCGGTATATTAACCTTTGGGCGCGTCCTTGTATAAATTTGCCAACTCGACCGCGGTCATACCGGCTTCAAATCCCTTGTTGCCGAGTTTGACACCTGCGCGATCGATAGCCTGATCGACTGTATCGGCGGTCACCACACCGAAGACTACCGGCACACCTGATTCGAGTCCTGCTTGCGAAATGCCACGCGCGACCTCGTTCGCAATGTAATCGAAATGCGGTGTCTGCCCGCGAATGATCGTGCCCAAACAGATAATTGCATCGTACCGGCGCGACTGTGCGAGTCGCAGAGCGAGTAACGGTATTTCAAACGAGCCGGGAACGCGATAAAGCGTTACCTGGTTTTCTTTTGCTCCCAGACGTTCGAGCGCGTCGAGGGCGCCATCGACGAGCCGTCCGGTGATGAACTCGTTCCAGCGGCTCGCGACGATTGCGAAGCGAAAACCTTCGGCGTTGAGGCGTCCTTCATGAACCGTGGGTTGCAACGCTGCGGACCTCGCGAGCTGAATCGTTACTACGTTTTGCAGTATAGGAGATGCTCTGAGGCGCATCAAGTTTGAGAATTCGGTGGGTTCGTATTGAGCTCCAAACGGGTAACGCGGTCATGAATGTCGTGATCAAAGCGCTCAATCTCAACTAGCTTGTCGTATATCAGGTCAAATCGGTGGTCAACGTCGCGCCTCAGCGAGCGAAACTCAGTACTTAGGGCTCTTTGCCCTTCCTGCAACTGTAAGACGTCGGCGACCACGTCCTGCAAGATGGAACGCGTGTTGTCCACTGTTTGTTCGACGCGACTGAGTCGTAGATCGACATTATCGATGCGAACCGTTATTGACTGCACCGTTGATAGAAGTAGTGTCAACTTCTCGCTGTCAGTCTGTGATAGTTTTCTTGTGAGGTCTTCGCTCATTAGTTACTCTCCTTTGAGAGTAAGAATACCATGCCGCGCTCGTGACTGGAGAAAAAGTCTTGCCGAAAATGGCTATTTCCTACCGAAAATGGCTACACGAGGTTCATGGGTGTTGGGTTCTTGGCGTCCTTCGTGTAGTCGTAAAATCCGCGGCCAGATTTACGCCCGTACAAACCCGCCAACACCATACGCTTCAACAACGGCGGCGGCGCAAACCGCTTCTCACGAAATTCATTGAACATGATCTCCGCTATGTAGTACGTCGTGTCGAGTCCAACGAAATCGCCAAGCGTGAACGGCCCCATCGGATATCCACAACCTAACTTCATCGCATTGTCGATATCAACAATCGAACCCACACCTTCTTCCAACGCACGAATTGCGTCGAGCAAGTACGGCACCAGCAAACGATTCACGATGAAACCAGTCTTGTCTCCCGCACGAACCGGCACCTTGCCCAACGATTTCCCAAACTGCACTGCCTGTTCGTAAACATCGTCATCCGTGAGAATCGTCCGCACCACTTCCACCAACTTCATGAGCGGCACAGGATTAAAGAAGTGCATGCCGATGAAACGGCGCTGACGCTCTTGCGACGTCGCCGTCATCATTTCAGTAATGGAAAGCGAAGAAGTATTCGAGGCGAAGATCGTTTCGGGTTTGCAAATCGAATCGAGTTGTTGATACGTGCTGCGTTTCTCGTCCAGGTTTTCAATAATTGCTTCAATAATGATGTCGCAATCCGCAAGCGGCTCGAATGATGTAGCGCCCGTCAAGCGTCCGCGGATCTCTGTCTGTTGTTCAGCAGTGATTGTTCCTTTTTCAGCAAACTTTGCCAGTGACTTCTCGATACCACTAAAACCCTTGTTAATGAACTCGTCCGAAACTTCTTTAACAACCGTTTCATAACCCGCAGTGGCGGCGACTTGCGCAATCCCTGCGCCCATCAGTCCACACCCCAACACACCAACCTTCCGAATTTCCATCTCTTTCTCCTGAAAACTTTAGTTTGATTTCAAATTTGTATAGGTCTGAACTGCACCCTTCATCCACTCGTCGTACTCCGCACTCCACTGTTGATATTCAGCAACCAGTTTTGGATCTATCCCTGCCGGACGTCGTGGTCCATCACCCGCGGACGGCGAAGCGGAGGCCGCAGCACTCGCAACATTCGAAAGAATCGCGATCAATCGATTGCGCAATTCAACTGCCTTATCATCCGGCGCAGGCGCCTGCACTGCTCGCTGGCCCACTTCCACCACGTTGCTCAAATCGTGATTGTCAATTATTGCCTTGACCTTTTCCCGCGCCGCATTCATGCCCGCAACGTACTGCAGAAAGACTTGGGTTTGATCGCTCAATACGGGATGGACCGTCACAAGTTGCAGCGAACGATGGAAGTTTCTGGCTGCCTGAACAAAACCGACTGCAACAACCAACAGTGCCATGACTTGTAAGACGCGCCACGCAGCGGCAACACCACGTCGCTCACCAGGCCGGCGATATTCAACGGCCGTGGCAAGCGCTGCTCCTGATAACAAACCGCCGAGGTGCGCCGCGTTGTCGATATAGCCGCGCCCGACGTAGCCAATGAACAGATTGATGACGATGATCGGCAACATGCCGGTGCCGAACGCTCGTTTGAACCCCTCCGGAAGCTCACGCCGAAACTTGATGCCGAAAATAAAGAGCACTCCCACAAGTCCAAACAGTGCACCCGATGCGCCGGCAGACGCGACGTCCTGGTTCTTAAACAAAAATCGTCCCAATGAGCCAGTTGCGAGTTGTGGTCGCACAGTCAAATAACTTGCAACGACACCGGCGATTCCAGTCAGCACCCAAAACACAATGAACTTTGCAGAGCCATACAACTTCTCAACGTATGGTCCAACAATCCAAAGACTGTACATGTTGACCAGCACGTGCGGCAGGTTGATGTGGACAAACATCGGCGTGATGAAACGCCACCACTGATAATGCGGCGCGTTGATGAGATAGTTGAGCTTCGCTCCGTAAGCAATAAGCACCGGCTCTGGAAAACCCTGCCACAGAACGTCAGACGTCATCCCGCTCGATTGCCACATCAACATGAAGACAAACAGGTTCGTGACGAGCAGGATGACGGTGAAGATATAAGGACGGCCGAGAATGGCGCGCGCGAACTTTATCGTTTCGCGATCGGCGGGACGGTACGCTTGTAGTTGCTCCGGTGATTGCGCGATTGGCGTACCGCAAACCGCGCATTGCGATTCGTTTGCGCCTACGATGGCCCCACAACTGCGGCACATTGTCGGCCGGCCGGGGTCAGTTTGGTTTGACTGGCTTACAGACAAGAGCTGCGACTAACCCATCTTTTCGAGCAGGTTGACCAGATCATCCGCATGCTCTTCTTCGACCGCGAGTATCTCTTCCATCAGGCGGCGCGAAGTCGGATCATCATTGCCGAAGTAGGTGATCATCTCGCGGTAACTATCGATGGCGATACGCTCAGCGACCAGATCTTCTCTAATCATGTCCGTCAGCGTATTGCCTTCGACGTATTCTGCGTGACTACGTGTGAGCAGACCGTCGGGGTTGAAGTCCGGCTCTCCCTTTAGTTGGACGATACGCTGGGCAATTGAATCGGCGTGACCCTGCTCTTCGTTCGCGTGCTGTAAGAATTCGGCCGCGACGCTCTCAGCGTTGATGCCGCTGGCCATGAAATAATGCCGCCGGTATCTCAGGACGCACACGATTTCCGTTGCCAGCGCTTCGTTCAACAGCTTGACGACAGTTTCACGATCCGCAGTGTAGCCCTCGGTGACCGCACCGTTTTCGATGTGCTTTCGCGCGCGATCACGCAAAGTTTTGATGTCAGTGAGAAATGGTTTATCCGCCACGGCCTCACTCCTTGTATATAAGTTTGCGGGAGCAAGGATATTACTTCCGTACTAATCCGCGGTCAATTTGGCTCGCAGTTTGACTTCGTTTGGTGCGTTCGACGCGGCTGTTACTTCCACGGGAACCTGCCAAACGAGTGTCTTGATGCGACAAGTACCCGTGTTGTCTTCGCGGCAGTAAAAGAGCGTGACCTGTGCCCGCAGGTTCGCGGTCCCAACGTTGGCGGCATTCAACGGAACGCGCAGAGGAAGTTTCAGATCTTTGGCGCTTCGCGATGCCAGCTTCTCGTCGATCGTGATGTTCTTACCGTCATCAACTGAGATCTTGTAACGCTGTGGGGCCAGCGGATTGAGGTGATAACCCTGCGGCAATTCGACATTGATCTCGAGAACCGCATTTGCGCCCGTTCGAAGTTGTTGCGCCGATGTCTTGATCTCCTCGACGTTTGGCGCGACCGCAGTTTCAGAACTGATCATGTTCTTCTCGGGCGGCGC
>DASZDV010000683.1:0-21969 GCA_035941575.1 Pyrinomonadaceae bacterium | reverse complement strand
ACCTCCTCAATCGCGCCACTCTTACGATGAATCACGAGCGTGATTTCCTCTAGCGGTTCAATCCCATCTTCTATGCCCAGCAAATCGAAACGCTCGCTGCCGTCGAGCCGCAACGACGCTGCACTTGTATCGTCCTTAAACTGGCATGGCAGCACTCCCATTCCCACCAGATTGCTGCGATGGATACGTTCGAAGCTTTGCGCGATGACCGCCTTCACACCGAGCAGACGCGTTCCCTTCGCGGCCCAGTCGCGCGAGCTGCCGGTTCCGTATTCCTGACCAGCGATGATCACGAGCGGCACGCCCTCCGACTGGTATCGCATGGCCGCGTCGTAAATGTTCACGCGCTCGTCGCCGGGATGATAGATCGTCACGCCGCCTTCAACGCCTGGCACCATCTGGTTCTTGATGCGCACATTCGCAAATGTGCCGCGCACCATCACCTCGTGATTGCCGCGCCGTGCTCCGTAGCTGTTGAAGTCCTTGATATCGACGCCCTTCTCTTGCAGGTACAGACCAGCCGGAGACGACGGTTTGATGGCGCCCGCAGGACTGATGTGGTCTGTCGTCACAGAGTCGCCGAAGATCGCGAGCGGGCGCGCGCCTTTCACGTCAGACAGCGGTTCGAGTGAACTGTGGAAGTTGTCGAAGTATGGTGGTTCACGAATGTAAGTGGATTCCGCTTCCCACTGATAGACGTTTCCGGTCGTGGTCGGAATGTCGTTCCAGTGTGGATTCTGCTCCGCGAAGTTGCTGTACAGTCGTTGATAAGTTTCCGGATCAAATGCCGCGCCGATCGATTCATTAATCTCTTCGAGCGTGGGCCAGATCTCACGCAGGTAAACCTCTTCACCGTGCTCTCCGGTTCCCACTGGCTCCGATGCGAAATCGACATCGATGCGTCCGGCAAGTGCGAAAGCAACGACCAACGGCGGACTCATCAGGAAATTAGCCCTGATACTCTGATGCACGCGCGCTTCGAAGTTTCGGTTTCCCGACAACACCGAAACGCCTACGATGTCACGTTCGGAAACTATCTGCTCGATTGCCGGATCGAGTGGACCGGAGTTTCCGATACACGTGGTGCACCCATAACCGACGAGATTGAAGCCGAGTGTATTTAAGTACGGCTGCAAACCCGTGCGTTCGAGATAATCAGTTACAACGCGCGAACCAGGAGCGAGTGAATTCTTCACCTTCGGACTGACAGTAAGTCCACGTTCAACGGCTTTCTTCGCAAGCAATCCTGCCGCCAGCATCACACTCGGATTTGAAGTGTTCGTGCAGGAAGTGATCGCTGCAATGAGAACGTCGCCGTGACCCAACAACTCGTCGCCCATCGGAAACTCGTCTTCGGGAATGTCCGCGACGAGATCCGGCGTGGGGCGGTTGTTGACCATCTCCGTCTCCGTCCAGACGCTGGTGTTCTTGTCACTGACGTGGTTCTCCACGGCGGCAGGAACAGTTTCTGTACGTTGCTCGCCGCCGCCTGCAATCAGTCTTTGCCGGTCAGCGCCCATCTTGACGTGATAACGCGTCCACAAATCGTCTTCAGTTTTGCCGTAGCCGCCTTCGCTGGCCGGCTTCAACATCAACTCAGTGAACTGCTCTTTCAACTTCGGCAACTCAATTCGATCCTGCGGGCGTTTTGGTCCAGCGACACTCGGAGTGATCGAACCAAGATCGAGATCATACACGACGCTGTAATTACACTCGCCTTGCTTCGGCATGCCGAACATTCCCTGCGCCTTGTAATACTGTCTGACGAGATCCACGTGCGCTTCGGATCTGCCGGTCGCAAGTAGATACGTGCACGTCCCCTCGTCGACCGGGAAAAAGCCCATCGTTGCGCCGTACTCCGGCGCCATGTTTGCGATCGTTGCGCGGTCGGTGACTGACAAACTGCCTGCACCTCTTCCATGAAACTCGACGAACTTTCCGACGACCTTTGCCTTGCGCATCATCTCCGTCACACGCAACACGAGATCAGTCGCAGTCACTCCTTCATTCAGACTGCCACTCAGATGAACTCCCACCACGTCAGGCGTCAGGAAGTAAACCGGTTGGCCCAACATCGCCGCTTCTGCTTCAATGCCGCCGACACCCCAACCGACGATTCCTAAACCATTAATCATCGTCGTGTGTGAATCAGTGCCGACGAGCGTGTCGGGAAAGTAAACATTCTTCTCCCAAACGTTCTTCGCGAGGTATTCGAGGTTCACCTGGTGACAGATGCCGATGCCCGGCGGAATCACGCGGAACCCGTCAAACGCCTGCGTGCCCCACTTGAGAAACTGATAACGCGAACGATTGCGTCTGAATTCCATCTCCATGTTCTTTTCAAACGCATCGCGAGTGCTGGAGAAATCCACTTGCACCGAGTGATCGATAACCAGATCGACCGGCACGAGCGGTTCGATGATGCCGGTGTTCTTGCCGAGTCGCGCACATGCGGAACGCATCGCTGCCAGATCGACGAGCAGTGGCACCCCAGTAAAATCCTGCAACAAAACGCGCGCAACGACGAACGGAATCTCCTCGACGCGTTTTCCGTTCGGTTTCCAGTTGGCAAGCTCGCGCACATCTTCTTCCGTGACCTTTTGGCCGTCAAAATTGCGCAGCACTGATTCGAGCACGATGCGAATGCTGTGCGGCAGACGCGAGATTGGACCAATGCCCTGCTTTTCAAGTTGTGGCAATGAATAAAAGCGGCCAACTGGACCAGCGGCGGAACTGAAAGTTTGCAGTGAATCGAACAGACCTTCTGGCATATTGGTGCTCAGCTCTTTCCTCGGGGAGAAATATGTAGGTTGTTGTGGTTCAAGTTGAAGTTTAACGAGTTTCGTGCGCAGGCGCAAAGACGCAAAGATGACACTGAAAAATAACGAATTTGAGCGCATATCGCCTTTGCGCGTTAGCGGGAAACTCACTATAGTTGGCACTAACTTCCCCCAGCAATTCGCGAACGAGGCAAGGAGACCTGCATGGCAAAGAAGGGCGAAGACTTCGGTTATTTGGCCAACGACCCCGACTACGTACCCGATCCGGAGATTGAAGAGTTCATGGAACTCGAGATCTCGCGCGCTCCAAAAGATCCGGAGCTGTTAGCGAATCGCCTGCGCAATCACACTGCTGCCTCTCCGCGCGATGCCGGCGGCGATCTCGACGCAAACTGGGAAGATGTAAACGACAGTGGATCCGAAACGGTAGCCGGCGACAATCCAACGCCGGATCAGTCAATCGTGGAAGAGAATGCTTCGGCTATGGGCGTGAGTTACGAAGACAACGAAGAGCTTGAGTTTATTGACAAGATTGAAAAACGCGATCGCGATCGGTTCGAGCTCGACGAAAACTCAAAAGCCTACGAGGACATGATCTGAGCGTCGTAGGGTCACGATTTCAAAAGAGCTTCCGGCTGTCCAGCATTATCGTCACCGGCCCGTCATTGACCAATTCGACCTGCATCATCTTACGGAAGCTGCCAGTCGCCACACGCGCAATCAGTTTGCGACTGCTTTCGAGAAAATACTCATAGAGCGGCTCCGCTGTTTCGGGCGCCGCCGCGTTGCTCCACGACGGCCTCAACCCGCGCCGCACATCGCCATACAACGTGAACTGAGAAACAACCAGCAGGCTCCCTTCGATGTCTTTCACGGAGAGGTTCATCTTTCCGTCGCGGTCGTCGAAGATCCGCAGCGAAACGATCTTTGAGGCGAGATAGTCAGCGTCGTCTCTCGTGTCATCGTGGGCAATACCCAGCAAAACGACGAGACCACTCCCGATCGCGCCGACAAGCTGACCATCAACCGCAACCTGCGCTCGCGTCACTCGTTGGACCACCGCTCGCATTATCTTTTCGGGGGCTGCGAGGGTCTGATCTCGATTCGACTCGGTAAAGCACGCTTCGGGTATTGCAACAACTCCATCACGACTTGCGCGATGTCGTTGGGTTGAAGCTGCCAGCTCTTTTCCGGGCTCGGTTCGTCGCCGCCGAATTCAGTGTTGACTGAACCAGGCATGATGTAGCTCACTTTGATCCCGTCGTGACGAACTTCCTGCATCAACGCCTCGCTAAAACCGTTCAAAGCAAACTTTGAAGCGTTGTAAGCGGCCATGTTCGCGTGCGCGTTGGCACCTGCCAAAGAAGAGATGTTGATGATGTAGCCGCCGCCGCGCTGCTTCATTAAGGGAATCGCCGCGTGACAGCAGTAGAAGACGCCGCAGACGTTTGTTTCGATCACAGCTCGAAAATGTTCGCCTCTCGTATCTTCAACTGGTCGTCCAAAGATCCCGACGCCTGCGTTGTTGACGAGAATGTCGAGGCCGCCAAGCGTTGACACTGTGCTTGCGAAGAACGACTCGACCTGCGCTTCATCGCGAACGTCACAAACAGATCCTACGCATCTGCCTGGTCCAATCTCACTCAACTCAGCCGCAGTCTTTTTAATCTCGTTTTCGTGACGCGCGCTGATCGAAACGTTCACGCCCGCGCTGATAAGCGCACTGGCAATCGCGCGGCCGATGCCTTTCGTGCCACCTGTGACAATCGCATTGCTGTTTGAAAGATTCACGATTTCCCTAACCTTGTAGTTTTGCGCGCAGGCGCTCGTTTACAACTTTCGGATTTGCCTTCCCTTTCGAGGCCTTGATCACTTGTCCGACAAAGAACCCGAACAGCGTTTCTTTGCCGCCACGATAACTCGCCACTTGATCGGGATTACCGGCGATGACTTCATCTATCAGCGCATCGATCTCACCGGTGTCACTGACCTGCACCAAGCCCTGCTCCTGAATGATTGCGAGCGCGCCTTTTCCTGTCTTGAACATCTCGATGAGGACGTCTTTCGCTTGTTTGCCGCTGATCTTTCCTTCGTCGATCAAACGCACAAGTGCGCCCAACTCTTCGGCGGGAACCGGTGAATCAGCGGCAGTTTTCCCCGCGGCCTCGAGTTCGCGCAACAACTCAGATCGAATCCAGTTTGCAGCCGCGCGTGCATTTCCCGACGCTTTCGCTGCGGTTTCGTAGTAGTCCGCAAGCGAACGTTCCGCGACGAGCTGCGAAGCGTCGGCGAAACTCAAACCATACTCGTGCGCAAACCGTCGGATCTTCTGCTCCGGTAACTCCGGCATCGCTGCCCGCACTTCTTCAACAAATTCGTTCGACACAATCAATGGCGGCAGATCCGGTTCAGGAAAATAACGATAGTCGTGCGCTTCCTCCTTTGAACGCATGACGCGTGTCTCCATCGCCTTGTCGTCCCACAACCGCGTCTCCTGCGTCAGACGCCCGCCTGACTCGAGCACCTTGATGTGGCGTGCAACTTCAAACTCGATCGCGCGTTGCATAAACCGAACCGAGTTCAAATTCTTCAATTCGACTTTCGTGCCAAACTTCTCATCGCCCGCACGGCGCACGGACACGTTCGCTTCGCAACGAAGATTGCCCTTCTCCATGTCCGCTTCGGAAGCGCCAACCCATTGCAGCGCACGCCTGACGTGATTGACGTAATCGTAAGCTTCCCACGAAGAGCGAAAATCGGGTTCAGTAACGATTTCAGCTAAGGGTACGCCCGCGCGGTTCAGATCGATGTAGGAGTAACGATCGACTTCCGGCAAACCTTCATGCACGTTCTTCCCGGCGTCTTCTTCAAGATGCAGTCGCGTGATGCGAACCTTCTTCGGCTTCCATTCAACTGGATGACCAGCAGCATCGCGGTCAGCAGTCATGATCTCCAGTTCGCCATCAGCGGAAAACGGCTGATCGTATTGCGAGATTTGGTAACCCTTCGGGAGGTCGGGATAGAAGTAGTTCTTCCGGGCGAAGATCGACTGGGGATTGATACGCAAGCCGAGAGCGAGTGCCGCGCGAGCGCCGAGTTCCACCGCACGCCGATTCAAAACAGGCAAAGCTCCCGGCAAACCGAGACAGGTTGGACAAGTGTTCGCGTTCGGCTCATCTCCAAAACGCGTCGCGCAACCACAGAAGATCTTCGATTCGGTGCTCAGTTGCGCGTGAATCTCGAGACCGATGACTGTTTCCCAGGTCATAACTTTCAACGCCGCCGCCCACCCATGGGCCGTGAGTGAACTCGATGCGTTCTGGTTCCTGGTGCGATGAATATCCGCGGTCTAAATGGAACCCTGTTAAAAGGTCCGAACACCGGCGTCAACCCAAAAGGGGGAAACTGCGGAACCGACGGAAACCCGGTAAACGGAAAGCGCCCGAAGCGACGATCACCGAACGGAGACCCGACCGTCCCGAACGGAAAAAACCCCGCTCCGGTCGGAAAAGCCCAGGGCCCGTCCACAACCTGAGTTCGCGCAAAGTCGACCTGCGCCTGGCTGGCCGCACCCTGGCTGCTCAGCGCTTCCGCACGACCGCGCCAGTAAGCCTCGTCGATTTCCGCCTGGCGCGCTCGCATGTTCCGCACCTGTTCCACAGTGCGATCTTCAATTGCTTGCAACTCCTTGCGCCGCTCTTCAAACGAAGGCAGGCCTAACTCCTGACGCGTCTTTTCGTAAGCCTCCTCGCTTTCAACGCGCGCGCGGCGATAGCTTTCAAGCTCCTTATTCGTGATCGACCGGTTCGCCCGTGGCTGGGTTTGGTTGGGACTACTCGCCTTAGCAGGCGGACTCGTCGCTCGCTGTAACAGAGAACCCGGCGACCCGCCGTTTAAACGTTCTGTCGCCGCGATGTCGACAGTATTCAACTGCACCGTGACCTGAATTCCGGACCTGACTTCATAAGTCAGCGTCGAATCAGACACGGTAAACGTATCAGGAATTTCAACGCGCCGTCCGTCGCGCATCACGATTGTGTAAGCATTCACGGAGGCAGCGACGCCCATCAGAAATAATGCTGCCACCAGGACTCGACCTGCGAAAGTACCTTTACGCCGAATCATTTTGTACCTCTAAATTGCGAACAGATTGGCGACAGTATATCACCTGCTCCTGCAAAAAACTTTGCAAAACGGCACGTCTTTCTGGTATACAGGCGGCGCATTAAACGAACCAACACTGAGGGTCGCAAACGCGGGTGCCCGGCTCAGCGCAGGGCTTAGTTACCGCTCGGTTTTACCACTTTTGAAATAGGAGCGGGTCACAAATGGCAAAGACGATTTGCAAGATCTTGGGAGTCGTTTTTTTGTTGGTTGGCGTGGTTGGTTTTGCGAGTCCGACGTTGCTCGGCGCACATCTGGGGCCGGCACATAACGTTGTCCACATCCTCTCCGGCGTCGTTGCACTCTATTTTGGCTTTGCCGGATCGCTTTCGGGAGCCAAAGCCTTCTGTCTTGTTTTCGGTATCGTTTATTTGGCGCTCGGCATCCTGGGATTAGTACTTGGTACCCCGCCGGATCGCATGTGGATGGTATTGAATACACTCCACCTGGGTACAGCCGATCACGCGATTCACATCCTGCTTGGCGTCGTGTTTCTTGTGGGCGGGTTGTTTACGAAGAAAACTTAGAAGTTCGCTTTCAGGTTGCAAGGACGAATTCTGTAAGAGACGCAATTGCGCCCGTGAACTCGCACACCTTGCAACCTGAACCCTTTCCAGGAACTAACTTGCTCCGCCATGCACTGGCGTGACGCGCGGCGCGCCGGTTACGGGATGCGCATCCACCAAAACCGTTACAGCAAACACTTCCCGAAGCAGTTCCGGCGTTAATACTTCTCGCGGTGGTCCAGCCTCAACAACCTTGCCTTGTTTCATCAACAAAATGTGGTCGGCAAATTGCGCCGCGAGATTGACGTCGTGAGTGACAACGAGTGCGGCTGACTGTTGCTGGTCACAACGATTTCTCACCAGTGCCAGCAACGTCGCTTGATGTGACAAGTCGAGATTCGCTGTCGGTTCGTCGAGCAACAGGAACGACGCTTCAGTGGCCAGCGCTCTCGCCAATACCGCTCGCTGGCGTTCGCCGCCTGACAATTCATTCATCAAGCGGCCACTCAGTTCGGCAAGTTCTGTTTCGCCTAGTACTTCCTCAGCGACGTGCAGGTCGCGTTCTGTTTCCCAACCCCACCCGGCGTTGCTGGCCCACGCATAACGCCCGCCCAATACAAACTCGAGCACCGTCACCGGAAAACGAAGTTCGGCTTCCTGGGCGACGACCGCAATGCGCCTGCCTATGGTTCGTCGACTAAACTTTTCGATGGGCACACCGTCGAGCAACACTGCGCCCGACGAGCGGCGAAGCTGCCCGTTCAACGCACGCAGCAGTGTTGACTTTCCGGCGCCGTTCGGACCAATGACAGCAATGATCTTACCGGACGTGAGTTTCAACGACACATTTGCGACTGCCACGCGCTCGTCGTATCGAATTGTTAAGTCCAGAGCCTCTAACATCGGCTTTCACACGCGTTTCAAAAGATAAATAAACAACGGGGCTCCTATGAGCGCCGTGATAGCGCCCACCGGAAGTTCACGCGGCGCGATGATGGTGCGAGCGACAGTGTCTGCCACAATCACGAACAGTGCGCCGCCGAGCGCAGAAGCCGGAATGCTCAGCCGGTTGTCACTGCCGAGTGAAAGACGAACGAGATGCGGTATGACGAGCCCGACGTACCCAACCGATCCACTCGCTGCTACCGAACTTCCGACAAGTAAACTCGCTACTACAAAAACAACGGTCCTTACTCGCCCGACTTCAACGCCGAGATCGAACGCGTCTCGTTCACCAAGCATTAGCAGATTAAGCGAGCGGGCATTAACTGTTAATGCGACTGTACCGAGCACGGTGATCGCAATCACCACGGGCAGCATCGTGTTGCTCGTGCCGGATAGATCGCCAAGCAGCCAGAACGTAAACGATCTGATGCGCGTTGCGTCCATCAGTGTAGTGATGAAAACGATCGCCGAAGACAGAAAAGTCGTGACGATCACACCCGCTAGCACAAGACGCTCCGGTGTTGCTCCTGCACGACCACGGGCGAGTTGGTAAACAGCAAGTGTCGCGAACAACGCTCCGGCAAAGGCCATTACGGGGCGGCTCCACTCGTTCGCGCCGAAGAAGACCAACGCGATCATCGTTCCAACCGCAGCGCCGTTGGATACACCGAGTAGGTAAGGTTCCGCGAGCGGATTACGCAGCAACGCCTGGTAACTCGCGCCGGCTGTCGCCAGCGAACCGCCTACTGCCGCAGCCAATAAAATTCGAGGTAAACGAAGCTGAAAGAGAATGTCGTACTGATCGCGTCCCAATCCACACTGATTCGTGCCGGCGGAGAAAATCGCACAGAGCGACGCGCGCGCCGGAAGCTGTTCGCTGCCGAGTAACGACATCAGCACTATGGCTGCGAGCACTGCGACCGCGAGCGCGCCGCAGGCAATCAACGTCCGACGAAGAGTGACACGCCTCGTCATTTTTTAAAGGCTTCTGGATGAAGCGCCCTGGCCATCTCTTCGAGTCCATTCACTGCGCGCGGTCCGGGGCGAGCAAGATAATCGTCGTTGATTTTGTAAACGCGACCGGCAAGGACCGCGGGAGAATTGCGCAGTGGCGCTGCAACGTCGGAATTGGCCGCCCCCATCGATCCACCACTGGGCAGAATGATCGCGTCGGGCTTTGCCGCGAGTGCAGATTCATTACTGAACTTGGGCCAGGCGCCCGGCACGTCCGCAGTCACTGAGATGGCGCCGGCCCGCCGCATCAGATCGGTTACGAATGCGTCGTGTCCCGCGGTGTAGAGTGGTTCGCCTGAGACCTGATAAAAGGTGCGAACTGGTGGTGATTGCTTCACCGCTTGCTCGACAGCCTCCGTTCGTAAGCGCAATCCCTCCACCACTGCCTGGGCCTGCCATGCCTGGCCCAGCATTTCTCCGATCTGTTCCATCGATCGGAAGACACCGTCGATATCGTGAGGGTCAGTAACAAATACAGCGATGTTGTGATCCTGAAGTTGTCGTGTGAACGTTTCGAGTTGTGAGGCGGTCGAGACAAGGACCACTTGTGGCTTCAATGCAACGATGCGTTCGATACTCGGATGCAACGTATCTCCGACCTTCGTGATCGTCTTCGCTTTTTCCGGGTAATCGCAGTAGCTCGTGTTTCCGACCAGCCGATCGCCGGCGCCTATCGCAAACACGATCTCGGTGAGGTTTGGAGCAAGCGTTATCACTCGATCGACGCGCTTCGGCACAGAGACAGTCTTGCCTGCGTCGTCAGTGAGCTGTTGAGTAGGCTCAGCGGTCTGCGGTTTTGGCGCGGGAGCGCACGCAAACGCCAACGCGAGAAACATCGCGGCGGCCAGACTGACGATTCGTTTAAGTTGAAAATGTCGCGACAGAAGCAAAAGTCCCGCTGACCTCCTGGTTTCCGCGAAGGAAACAGGCATCAGCGGGACTCGAAAAGTGGAAACCCGTGTGCGGCCCGGACACCTTGCGCGAGTGTTGAGAGGCTGCAAAGCGTTAGGGCAGGTCTCCTGACTTTGAGAAGCCGGCGTGGCGTTCTCATCACAGTGGCGCGACCGCGCGGGACTCACACCCGCTTCCCTATTCTCCCCTGACTCGGGGCACCCAGACGCTCATCTCTTACAAAGATCGGTCCAACGCGCGGACACTATCACGCGGTTCCACGGAGTGTCAATTCAGTTAACTCTTGGGTTTGCGCCCTCCTTTGATGGCCTTTTTAGTTCGTGCTTTGTGCTGTTCCCAGCGAGCAGCAGGAAGCCGTTTGTCATCAGCCTTGGCCCGAGTGTCTTTGTAGTACGGGACGTCGGCCCAGGCAACCTCCACAACGACCTCCTGCGCGTCGGAAAGTTGGTGAGTTTCGAATGCCAGTTCTCCTGGCGGAGCGCTTCGGGAAAGCTTAATTATTCTGTCGGGAACGCGGAGGCGAATCTCAGCAGTGCTTCTTGGATCGATGCGCCGGAAGACCGGCAACTTCATGATCGCTCCCGGAATAACTTCGCGGCCTTCATCCGAAAGAGCCACCACCAGCGTTTTTGTAGATGGATCGTACCGTGTAGCGCGGACGTCGGAGATATAGTGCAACGCACGATCCGCATCGTTGGTCATTCGCACTACAACCTCCATTTCGCCGGGCGTTTTGCGCCCGGTTTTTTCGTCCTTGCGTTCCGGCACCGTCTCAATAGCTTCGACTGAAGCTTTCAAGTCGTCGGGTTTAGGATTTCGGTCTTTCATTGGACGACCCCCGTGTTAACTGCCAGACCGTTCACTACGACATCGATAGCAGTGATGTCCCTGAAGCGATCGAGCAGGCGTTGATGAAAACGTTTCTTGCTGGTTGCTGATTGCAGCAACACGTTCTCGCAAAACTCGAGCTCTTTAACGACCTCGTCAGCCGCAAGCGCGGCCCAGACGTCGCTAATCGGCATCTCCGGCGACCATGCATCAAGCTCTTCGTTGAATGAGCGTCCGAGCTTTATCTCGTCTGCGCCCGCGAGATAGAGCGTCAACATTTCGTGGTAGATACGCACTGGAGCAACAAGTGCCCATTGCATGTACTCACTAGGCCACGCGCGTTCTCGCAAAAGCTTGATCAACTCGGGCGGCGCGTCCGAACCGGCCGACTCGTCCTGCAACCAGTACGCCACTGTTCGTTGCAGTGCTGCGAGCCGGGCCCGTGCAGCGTCGCGATCGCTGTGAAGACGAGCAAACGCAGCGCCGAGTTCCGCATCGGTGAAGTTGTTCCCCGACCGCTCAATCATAACCCGCCAAAAATCCAGTAACGGGTTGATGTAACCCTCCAACAGGTGCTCAGGTATTCCGGGGTTGCCGGCCATGATCGTGCATACCTGTGGAGAGAATGAGTAGTAGTCGTAGAAAAACTTCTGGAAGAAAGCATACCCGACCTCGGTGCTGCGCACGAAATGGTCGCGCACAGATCTGAGGAAGTGAATCTGCTTCGAGTTAAGCGACTTGGAAGCAACGGTGGCGATGATGCAACAGCCTCCGTCGCAGCCTACCTGACCGCAGTGAATGTTCGGATCGCGCAGTTCCGGCGTTTCACCTTGTCGATTGGCGATCTGCGTGCGCAGATCGTTTTCATCTACGATCGCTGCGTTCTCTTCCGGTGAAGCGGGGTCGCATTCGGCCGTGAGTGCCAGCAAGGCGTTGGTCACGATGCGAAAGGCATGCGAAAACTCGTGGTACAGAACGACAGGGTTAGAGATACCCAGGTCTATATCACCGCCGGTTCCGTCGCGCGCGACGCAGATGTTTTGTTGCGTGTCGTAGATGACCAGACAGAACTCGGTTGTGTTGAGAGATGATCCGCCCAGTCCGGAGCTGTTTGGCGGCAACGCCGTTCCGTTGTTCTGGAAAGAAGTGCCGTCATCCAGCGTGAATCCGGACAGGCCTGGAATCACGACGATATCGACCTGCTGTGGGCCACTTCCGTAGTCGGGCGTGAAGGTCGTATTGACGAGATCATCAAGCCGAAGCTGCGGCGGGCCATTTTGCGTACGAGTGTAAGTTACGAGCTGCCGGCCACCAGCCGGATCGTCGATACCGACGCCATCATCATTTGCGATGATGACGCAATCAATGAAGGCCTGAAAGGTATCGATCTGGTCATTCCCAATGCCAGTAGCGTCTTCAAGAATGAATAGCGGCATGGCGTTAACCCTCCGGTTGTCTCGGTGCCGGTAACGGCTGCCAGTCCTGTCCGGTTGGCTGACGCTCGCGGAACGGAGGGACTCTGCAACGCTCGGGGCATGGCTCTTCGGGCCGTTGCTTGGGCGGGCAGCACTCCTCTATCTTCTTGATCAGTTCCAGGCTTCGATCGAAGTCGCCTGCTTCACAGCAATGAACTCGTTCGATGATGCCTTCAATGCGTAATACTGATTTCAAGGATGCCTCGCTAAGTTGTACTTGATGGCCCAGCTTGCGCATGATGTTGCACAACAGGTTATTGCTGTTGGCGAGCTCGCAAATGATCGTGTCGTTCTGCTGGCGATTGTGATCGAGCAGTCCGAGCGCGGCGAGTTGAACTTGAAGCAGAGCGAAAAGCCCCTGCGAAATGTTGGCGAAGCCGGCCGTGAGTGTGTTGTTGACCTGGTTGAGACGGTTATTGGTCGTCACCAGTTCGTTGCGAATATCGGCCGTGTTGTTGGCCGTGTTCGAGGTGTTGGTGTTGATTTGATCGAGTCTGGCGTTTATTTGATCTGCTACATCTTGAATCGATGGCATGTTTTCCTCCTAAGGTTGTGAGGTTCGCTCCGTACTGACAGAGATCAACTGGCATACCACCAACAAAGATCCTTAGATCACTTAGATCGGTCACGTCACAAACGCTGTTAGAGGCGCGTTTGTGTCTACTACTGGTCTCGTTGCTGTCTACAAAAGTCTCCAGTAAGATGCGTCTCGATGATCAAAACTGTCGAATGGACTAAAGACGGCGTACGCATGCTCGATCAGCGCCTGTTGCCCGCGCAGGAAATCTACCTAACATTGCGGTCCTACGATGAAGTCGCGGAGGCCATCCAAAAGATGGTCATTCGCGGTGCTCCGGCCATTGGCGTTGCCGCCGCAATGGGTATCGCTCTCGGCGCCAGTCAGTCAGTTGGGACTTCAGTCGCAGATGTCGAAGACGACCTCGAATACATTTGCGACGTGATGGGCAAGACGCGGCCCACTGCTGTCAATCTGTTCTGGGCCATTGAGCGCATGCGCACCGCTTTCAAACGCGCCAAAAGTCAAACCACCGACGTCGAACAAGTGAAGAAGCTGCTGATTGAAGAGGCACTCGCGATTTTTGAGGAAGATATCGCCGCAAATCGCGCGATCGGCAAGCACGGTGGCCCACTTATCCCAGACGGCGCAACAGTTCTCACGCACTGCAACGCAGGTGCATTAGCAACTGCCGGCGACTACGGAACCGCGCTCGGTGTAGTGCGCGGTGCACGGGACGCAGGCAAGAAGATCGCAGTCATCGCAGACGAAACCCGACCATTCCTTCAAGGCTTACGACTGACCGCGTGGGAACTGGCGAAAGATGACATACCGGTCACCGTGATTACCGACAACATGGCTGGGCATGTGATGAAGAGTGGAAAGGTGAATGCTGTTGTAGTGGGCGCAGATCGTATTGCCGCTAACGGCGACACAGCAAACAAGATCGGTACTTACATGGTTGCGGTATTAGCGCGTGAACACAATATTCCGTTCTATGTTGCGGCGCCGTTAACCACGCTCGATTTGTCGCTGAAGTCAGGCGAAGAGATTCCCATTGAAGAGCGTGATGAGAAGGAAGTGACGCATATTCGTGAGTACCAGTTAGCGCCGGACGGGATTGGAGTTCACAATCCGGCGTTTGACGTCACACCGAACCATCTGATCACGGCAATTATTACGGATAAGGGAGTCGCGCGAGCGCCGTACACTGAGAGTCTGAAACGGCTTTTTGAGGATGCTGCTCACGCCTGATGGGCAAAGCGGCTGCTCTTCCACCAATCGATCGTGCGTTTTAGTCCTTCACGAAGGTCGACCTTCGTTTCATAACCGAGCAGTTCACGGGCCATGGTAATGTCGGCCAAACTATGGCGCACATCGCCGACACGCGGCGCAAGGTACTCGGCCTGGACGTCCTGTTTTCCGGTTAACTCTTTCAACGTCGCCAGTAATTCGTTCAGAGTTATTCGCTGTCCGTTAGCGACGTTGATGACCTGGCCCACTGCGCCTTGCGACTCAGCCGCGGCTAGGTTTGCCGCCACAACGTTGTCAATGTAGGTAAAGTCGCGCGATTGTTCGCCGTCGCCGTAAATCACAGGCCGTTCGTTTCCAAACAGTGCACTGATAAAGCGCGAAACAACGCCTGAATACTGCGAGGTTGGATCCTGCCGTGGGCCAAACACGTTGAAATACCGTAGTGCTACCGTCTCAAGACCATAGACGCGTGTGAAGACGCGGCAGTAATACTCACCAACCAACTTCGCAACCGCATAAGGCGACAGCGGGTCCGGAAGCATCCCTTCCGACTTCGGCAGCGTCGGCTGATCGCCGTACGCAGAACTCGACGCCGCATAGACCACGCGCCTTACTTTTTTTTCGCGCGCCGCGTTTAGCAAAGAGAATGTTCCGTCTACCGAAGCAATGTGTGTTTGCCGTGGTGCTTCAACGGAGCGTGGCACAGAAGGAATTGCCGCTTCGTGAAAGATCAACTCGACGCCCTCGAGAGCCTTCAGCAGCAGTTCTTCATCGGCAACGCTTCCCTGGACGAACTCGACATCTCCACGAATCTCGTCGAGGTTCTCACGGTGTCCGGTGGAGAGATCGTCAAGCACTCGCACGCGCGCGCCGCTGGCGCTGAGTGCCGCTGCAATATGCGAACCAACAAAACCGGCGCCGCCTGTGACGACAACTGTTCCAGTTAAGGGCATCGTTTATCGGCCTACACCCACGTACTCAAAACCGAGTTCTCTCATATCCTCAGGATCGTAAATGTTGCGAAGGTCAATCACTCTCGGCGTCGCCATCAGGTCGCGGATGCGCTTCAGATCGAGAGCGCGAAACTGGTTCCATTCCGTAATGAAGACCAGTGCATCGGCGCCGGCAACGGCGGCATACTCGTCGTCCGCATACTCTATGTCGGTCAACAATTTCTTTGCTTCAGCAACAGCCACGGGATCGTAGGCGCGGACTTTCGCACCGTCGTCTAGAAGACTTCGAATGATTCCGATTGCAGGAGCCTCGCGCATGTCGTCTGTTTCGGGTTTGAAAGCGAGACCGAGGACCGCGATCGTCTTGCCGTCGAGTTTGCCGACGACCTTGCGGATTTTCGTAAGCATTCGCGCGCCCTGGCGCTGATTCACTTCGATGACTGCATCAACGATCAGTGAACCGCAATCATATTGTCGCGCGACTGACGACAAGGCTCGCGTGTCTTTCGGAAAACACGAACCGCCAAAACCTGGACCGGGATGAAGGAACTTACTGCCAATTCGTTTGTCCATGCCAATCGCGCGTGCCACGTCGTGAACGTCGCAGCCGATCTTGTCGCAGAGGTTGGCAATCTCGTTGATGAATGAGACTTTCGTCGCCAGAAAAGCATTGGCCGCGTACTTTGTGAGTTCCGCCGCTTCGAGCGAAGTGATCACAAAAGGCGCCTCAATCAAATATAGCGGGCGGTAGAGGTCCTTCATGATGGCGATTGCTTCTTCATCGCGACTCCCGATAACCACTCGGTCGGGCCGCATGAAATCGTTAATCGCTGCGCCTTCGCGCAGAAATTCCGGATTCGAAACGACGCCAAACGTCGCCTTGCTCTTCTTCCGTTCAGCGATCAGTTTGCGAATGTGTTCGCCGGTGCCGATCGGCACTGTCGACTTCGTAACGATCACCTTGTATCCGTTCATGTAGTCCGCAACAGAACAGGCCGCAGCTTCGACAAAACTGAGATCCGGCGAACCATCCGGCTTCGGAGGCGTACCGACGGCGAGAAAGATAACTAGGGCCTGTTCTACGGCCTGACGAACGTCAGTGGTGAATCGAAGCCGACCGGCTTGACTGTTCTTAGCGACCAGTTGCTCGAGTCCTGGTTCGTAGATGGGCATGACGCCGTTGAGGAGCCGCTCGATCTTCTCTTCGTCGACATCGACGCAAGTAACGTCGACACCAAACTCAGCGAAACATGCTCCCGTGACGAGTCCTACATAACCAGTACCGATAACGGCAATGTGCATTGAGAATGTTTTCCTACAGCGAACTTAGGCAGGGTTTCCAAGTATTACGGACAAAATCTTGCGGGTCACGCGCGCTGATCGCGTGACCCGCAAGGTAGATTCAAAGTGACCGCAGCGCTGGTATCCAGTGCCACAGTATTTTTACTCAACCTAAGCGAACGTTACTTAGTCGGGCTGACTACGGTAACGCTGCCGCCGAAGTTAAGGTCGTTGTTGTGGAACGCAGCGTAGAGCACACCAGCCACGGCGCCGCCGATAGCGAGGAGCAACACGGCCAACGCGCCGCCGCTCATGTCATCGTCATCATCGTCGGTCTGCGGATTCGGTGTACCCGCGGTTGCACTCTCGCCGGCTGCAATCTGCTTGGCAGTGTTGCCGGTGCGGAACTGGGCCACGCCGGTCTGAGTCGCAACTGAAGTGCGACCACGAAACGCGCTCACTGTAAAAGTGGTAGCCTGAGTGCCATCCACCACAACCGTGCCGTCTTTGGTCGTCAAGTTAACCGTGGTGCCAGCTAAGGTTGATACCTGCGCACTGCCGGTCTCGAGCATGGCAGTGATGCTGTTGTTTGCGAAGCTGAGGCGAAGATTGCTGTTCGGAGCGAGCTCAACTCGTCCGACCTTGCTAATGTTCACCGATGCGCTGCTTTGAGCCGCGGTGCTAATCGTCGAATCCGAAAACACCGTGCCACCAGAGATAACTTTTTGGCCGTTCACCGTAACTTGCCCAGACACCGACAGCTCGCCTGACGCCTTGGCGCCCGGCGCGGCCAACACCACCATTGAGTAAACACTCAAAACGGCAACCGCCACAGCAGTCGCGATGGACTTGCGGCTCCAAGTTTTGCTAATCATCAACTTTCCTCCCGTAATGTGAACACAAGGTCTTTGTCTTTATTGCGTACCGCGACGGCCTTACAGTCGTGGGAAACTATGGTCTGTGGTTGCAAACCCGCAAAGCTTTAATTGCTAGAAATTACGCGTTGAAAAGCAGTAACGCTTGGGATTTATTACACTAATAAAAGCCCTTTGTCAACAATCATTTGGCCTCAGTTTGCCACAAAACTGTGTCAACGCAGGACCCACTTTTCAAGGCCGAAGTCTACCATAGGTCCAACTGAGAATTTACAGAATTTTTTCTTGTTTACCGCGGATTCTTGTCGGGTGTGGCCAAGCGCGGCCTGGTGGAAAGCGCTTTTTCCGTTAACTCCGCCTGCTCGTACGGGTCGAGCCGGGCAAACAAATAAAACACCTCCGTGGATCGGACCACGCCCAAGTATCGAAACGTGTTCCTCAACACTTCGCCGACTTTTAATGTCGACGGCTGCGGCGGATTTGCTCCAAAAAGCAGCCTCATTTCGGCGGCAGAAACAGCCTCGAGCTCCGGCAGGTAATCGTTGTGCGTTTCTCTTGCAAGCCGGACCGCCATCTGGCGCAACGCTTTTATCCGGTTAGAGTTGTGACGGTAATAATTGGTACTAACCTCGCGGCGGCTGATCCGATCATCAACCACTTCCTGCTCGTTCTTCAGGTAACCGAGGTAAGCTCGAACGACAGGACCGAATTCCTCTTCGGAACGTTGAGGTGGACTGGCTTTAATGGCGAAAGGCGCAGACAGCCAAACAGCGACCATGAAAAGTGTGGGCAGAAGAGCCGGTAATCTTCCCCGAAGTGATGCCATGGTTTTGCCGCCTGGCCCGCCAGTATCCTGTTTTTGTTGACCGCGAATTATAACAGTCATTCAGGTAACTAAATTGCACGTGTCTTTCGGCAATGTTACATTGATCTTCGTTTTCCGTTAAGCGCGATGTCTGCGTCAGATCCTCAAACTTCGTCAGTCAAATCGAATGTCGCTCTCGGTGTCTGTGGTGGCATCGCCGCATACAAGGCGGTCGAAGTGCTGCGCGGTTTGCAACGGGCCGGTTGCACCGTCCGAGTGGCAATGACGAAGCGCGCTTGCGAGTTTGTGACGCCCCTGACGTTCCGCGCGCTTTCAGGTTCTCACGTCGTCGTCGATGATTACGCGCCGGACAATCCGGATCCGATTGCACACATCACCTTCTCTCAGACAGCCGACCTGCTGATCATCGCTCCTGCAACCGCGAACATCATCGCGAAGTTTGCCAACGGTGTTGCTGACGATTTTCTCAGTTCCACTTACCTGGCCTGTTCGGCGCCGGTACTTATTGCGCCCGCGATGAACACTACGATGTTGCAACATCCCGCAACCCAGCGGAACCTGCAACAACTACGATCGGACGGCGTCCACATCATAGAACCCGATGCCGGCGAGATGGCCTGCGGAACGATTGGTCCCGGGCGATTGAGCGAACCCGATCGGATCGTTGCTGCGGCGTTGGATCTATTAAGGAACACTCAGAAAAAGGACCTCGCCGGCGAACGGTTCGTAATCACCGTCGGAGCCACGCGCGAAGAGATCGATCCGGTTAGATTCATTTCCAACCGATCCTCCGGAAGAATGGGGTTCGCACTCGCTGAAGCCGCATTGAAACGTGGCGGCGAAGTAACCGTCGTGGCCGGTATCACTACCGTCGATCCGCCCGCGGGCGCACGAGTTGTTCGCGCACTGTCGGCCGCAGAGATGGACCAGGCGGTCAAACGGGAGACCGCGAATGCGTCGGTTTTCATCGGCGCGGCTGCGATTGCTGATTACCGCCCATTGCAACGCGCTGAACAAAAAATTAAAAAGTCGGAGGATTCAGTAACACTCACGCTCGAGCGAACGCCCGACGTTTTAGCAAACGTCGCCGCCTCACGTAACAACGGTATGCTCGTGGTGGGCTTTGCGGCGGAAACTGAGAACGTCATCGACAATGCGCGTCAAAAACTGCGCAACAAAAATCTGGATGCGATAGTCGCGAACGACGTAACACGCAGCGATTCCGGGTTTGACACAACGACCAACGCGATTACGATCATCACCGCCAAGAACAGCGATCCGGTTGAGCTACCCGCGCTTTCGAAGCGCGAGGCGGCGAATCACATCCTGGACGTAATCGTTAGTCTTCGATCATGAAACCTTCTCGCGAAGTCGAACAACTCATAAACGAAACAAAGAAACAGCTTGAACACCTGCGTGTGCTGGGTGTCGAGAGTATCCGCGTAGATGTCCAACGCATCGGCGTAAATGTTTCTCCGCCTGTAACGCGTGAAGTGCGCTCTGTTCAGGTACAAGACGCAGGGATTGGTTTGTTTGAGGACCTGTCGCCAGCGCCACAAAGACTGAACCAATCTACAGAAACTTTCGAACAGATTCACGCGGACGTAGGTAACTGCACGCGTTGTCCCCTCCACCTCGAACGAACACACGTGGTCCATACTGAAGGCAACCGTAAGGCTCGTCTGATGTTCGTCGGCGAAGCTCCGGGAGCAGATGAAGACATTCAGGCACGACCCTTTGTCGGACGCGCCGGACAGTTACTCACCAAAATCATCGAAGCGCTCGGACTAAAACGTGAGGAAGTCTTGATTGGCAACGTCAATCGTTGCCGTCCACCGGGCAACCGAGCGCCAATGCCCGACGAGGCCGCAACGTGCAAGCCGTTTCTCGAACGCGAGATCGCGGTGGTTCAACCCGACGTGATCGTTGTGCTCGGCAATACGGCTCTACGAAACCTGCTTGACTCTCGCGAAGGAATCACACGTGCGCGCGGCCGTTTTCATGAATACAAAGGCATCAAAGTGATGCCAACGTTTCATCCCGCGTACCTGCTACGCGATCCGTCCAAAAAACGCGAGACGTGGGAAGATCTTAAAAAGGTCAGAGACTATCTTGAGTCACAAAGAGGCACAAAAGACACAAAGAGTGAGTGAGAAAGGCGAGCCGTCTACCGCTGCTACTCCTCTTGTGCCTCTTGCGCCTTTTTGTGGCCCGAGGTTTGTAGAAGTTGCGCTACCGGTCCACGTCGCTCAAACGTTCACTTATCGCCTCACGCCAGAACAGAGTCTTAATGCACAACCTGGCGCACGAATCATGATTCCGTTCGGCCGCCGAATACGAACGGGATACATCGTCGCGCTTCACAACGAACTACCTCCAACTCTCGAACTGAGCGAAGACGAGATCAAAGAGGCCGAGCGTTTGGTGGATGCGGTTCCGGTTTGCACTCCCGAGATCTTGCATTTGGCCCGTTGGGTTGCTGACTACTACGCCTCACCGCTTGGCGAAGTGCTTAAGGCCACATTGCCGCCGGGCATCAACCCACGACCGCAAACTGGTAAGAGTTCTGCTGTGAAAGCAAAGGTTCGCCGTTTTGTACGCCTGGTGGAGACGGATTCGAAGCCAGAAAAAATCACGGATAAACAACAACGCGTGTTGGAGGCGCTTCGGCAAAAGGGACCGTTGCCTTTGCGGGAATTTAGCGCAGCGACAGTTTCCGCGCTGCACAAGAAGGGACTCGTAGAGGTCTACGATGAAGCCGTGCGGCGCGATCCGTTGGCCCATGCCTCATCACTGCCGGTTGAAAATTACACTCTAACTGCGGCGCAGAGTGCTGTGCTGGAACAGATCCAAAAACAGATCGGTCAGGAAACGTATGGCGCCTTTCTCCTTCACGGCGTAACAGGTAGCGGCAAAACTGAAATCTACATTCGCGCCATGCACGCGGCGCTCGCCAGCGGCCGGTCCGCAATGATGCTGGTGCCGGAAATCGCGCTCACGCCAGTTTTCTCTCGCCGGCTGAGAAGCCATTTTGGCGATCAAGTCGCGATCTTTCATTCGTCGTTGCAACGAGGTGAACGGTTTGACGAGTGGACGCGTGTCAAGAACGGCGACGCACGCGTTGTGATCGGGACGCGTTCGGCGGTCTTTGCGCCGGTGCTGAACCTTGGATTGATCGTCGTCGATGAAGAACACGAATCGACTTACCGGCAACAGGAGTCGCCGTACTACAACGCTCGCGACACAGCCATCGTTCGCGCTCAAAGAGAGTCGGCAACGGTCGTGCTCGGTTCAGCGACGCCTTCGTTGGAATCCTTTCATAACGCCCGTGCGGGAAAGTACAAACTTTTGACTTTGCCGGAGCGTATCGCTGCGCGTCCGATGGCCCAGGCGCGCATCATCGACATGCGCAACGTGTTTCTGCGTCACGGCAAACCGCGCGTCTTTTCAGACGAATTGCTCGAAGCAATCCAGGAGACGCACGAACGCAAAGAACAATCCATCATTCTTCTCAATCGCCGTGGCTCGTATCGATCGCGACACGACCGCACGCCGGCGTGTGTTCGAACAATCACTAGCTGACTTCAGCGCGGGAAACATCGATACGCTCGTTGGCACACAGATGCTGGCGAAAGGCCA
>DASZDV010000682.1:0-2555 GCA_035941575.1 Pyrinomonadaceae bacterium | reverse complement strand
GCCCGTACTGCAAGGAAGAATCGACGTATTTTTGGTTTCGCTCTTTTGCTTCTTCTGAACCTGCGCGGCACATTGTTGTCAGCACGAGCAGGTCGTCAGGGTTCTTGGCAAGCATATCGCTCGCGAGAGCAAACGCTTCGTCAACGAGATTACCTTTAACAAATGCGTCGAGAGCGACGGGTTTAAGAATCGCCCATTCGTCCTGACCTGTGAAGATGCTTTGTGCGCGTTGGATGAGTGTAACGGCCACGGTACCGTTCTGGACCTTCTTGAGTTCGGCGGCAACGAGTTCCGCGACGTGTAAGCGCGAAGTGCTGCGAGGGAATTTGGCGATGAAGTCCTCAGCGGCGGCGAGTTTTGTCGTTGGATTTGTGGCGAGTTTGACGGCGGTTAAAGCGTCGGCTTCGGTTGCTTGAGGTGCAACTGCGCTAGTATTCACTAGCGCCGTTCTTTTTTGGTTGAAATCCGTTCTCCCCACATGCCTCTCGCTAACCGAAACTCCGGTCACAGTTACAACTAGCAAGAGGCTGAGCGTGGCGCGGATTAGCAATTCAGTTGCTCGCGACGATAGTGATGCGTTACCGGCCTGCGACGCCCAACACCGATCGCATTTCTCGAGATGATCAATGTCGGCGGCAGTTGTCGCCGCTTAAACTCATTCGCGGGCGACTCCACACGATTCAATATGTCCTGCACAAACTGCGGCTCGAAACCGGTCTCAACAATCTCGCTCGGCGTCGCCTTCTGTTCGAAATACAACTTCAACACGCGATCGAGCTGGTCATAAGGCGGCAACGATTGATCGTCAAACTGCCCCGGCGCTAACTCCGCCGATGGCCGTTTCGCGATGATCGCTTGCGGAATTATTTCGCGTTCGCGATTCAAGTAATTCGCCAGCGCATAGACCTCGGTTTTGAGCACGTCTCCGATTACGGCGAGACCACCGTTCGTGTCCCCATAAAGTGTGCAATAGCCAAGCGCGAGTTCCGATTTATTCCCTGTTGAGAGCAACAAACGACCTTCTGCGTTCGAGATCGTCATCAGAATGTTTCCGCGCAGCCGCGACTGAAGGTTCTCGGTCGCCACCGACCGGCTTTCAATCGACGGTGGCGGCAAGCGCAATTCTTCGCGCACTGTTTCGTAAGCCGCGGAGATTGGGTGCTCAATAACCGGCATACCGAGCCGGCGGCCCAATTCGACTGAATCGTCGATGCTCGAACGAGACGAGTAAGGCGACGGCATCATCACGCTGAGAACGTTTTCTGCGCCAATCGCTTCGCAAGCCAAGGCCGCAACGACCGCTGAATCAATTCCACCAGACAAACCGATCACCGCGCGGCTGAATCTGTTTTTGTGAGCGTAGTCGCGGATGCCGAGCACGAGCGCGTTGTGAATGGTTTCAATGTCGTCACCGGGCAGGCAGAACTTGTCCGCAACGTCGCAATCCAGATCGATGGTGCCGATGAACTCCTGGAACGGAGGTGCTTGCAGGATAATCTTCCCGCGCGCGTCTGCGATGATGCTCGCACCGTCGAAGATGATGCCGTCGTTTCCGCCGACAAGATTCACGAACACGATTGGGAGGTTGGCGGCTTTGGCGCGATGAGAGACCATTGCGCAACGTTGGCCCATCTTGCCTTTGTTGAAAGGCGACGCGTTTATTGAAATCAGAAGCTGCGCGCCGAGTTCGATCAATTCGTCTGCCGGGTCGTTCGTGTAGAGGCGTTCGCGCCAGAAGGTTTTGTCGTTCCAGAAATCTTCGCACACAGCGACGCCGAGTTTGAGATCCCGGACGGAGAACAGGTGGCGTTCCAGCGCTGGTTGAAAGTAGCGCGGATCGTCGAAGACGTCGTACTCGGGCAGAAGAGTCTTGTCGGCGAATCCGAGCAGTTCCTGGTTGCGAATGATAGCGGCGGAGTTGAAGAGTCGTCGTCCGGTGTTGAGCCCTGAGGGACGGACCGTGCCGACAATGGCGGTGATTCCTTTGGTCGCAGGAATGATTTTTTCGAGCGGGCCGAGGGCACAGCGCTGGAGATCGCGATCGAGGAACCAGTCGAAGGACGTGTAACCCTGAACGCAGGTTTCGGGAAAGACGACGAGGTCTGAATTTTCCTTTTTTGCCTGCTCGATGCCGCTGATGATTTTGGCGGTGTTAGCTTCGAAGTCGCCGTTGGTGGTATTGATCTGGCCGATAGTGACGCGCATGCGAGAAGATCGTGCCTGATCCGTGTTGCGAGTGCAATGCGGCCACGGTTAGCAAACCAATTCACGGTTCGCAAACCAATAGAGGTTAAGCTATATTCTAAACCCCGCTGCGGAGGGGTCGCATAATGGTAGTGCAGCGGTCTTGAAAACCGCCGGCCGAAAGGCTATGCAGGTTCGAGTCCTGTCCCCTCCGCCATTCAACTTCAACAACTTACCGGGCTTCATCTAACTACATTCCATCTGTCCCTGTAGCGACTTGGCGCGCTCTTGGCGCGCTTCTCGGACGAAAAGGCAAAGGTCGCCTGTTCAGCGAATCAACTGCGGTCCGCAGATTCTGGGCGATCGCATGA
>DASZDV010000681.1:0-2446 GCA_035941575.1 Pyrinomonadaceae bacterium | reverse complement strand
CCACTCGCATCGATCAAAGCCTCGATCACGACGCTGATCGACGAAGGGCGTGCGCCGGAGTTTGCATTGGACAAAGAGTCGCGGCTCGAGATGCTTCAGGTAATCGACGAAGAGAGCGATCGTTTGAACCGTTTCATCAGCGGACTGATCGATCTGGCGCGAATCGATGCGGGAGAGTTACAACTGCGGCGGCAATGGGGCGCGATTGACGAGATCATTTCGACGGCGCTGGTGCGAGCGCAGCCGTTGACCCAGAGGCACAATGTTGAAGTGAAGATCGACGAAGACTTGCCGGCAATACGCATCGATGAACGCGCCGTGAGTGAAGTGGTCTATACGTTGGTTGATAACGCAGCGAAATATTCGCCGCCGGGCACGAAGATCAAGATTACTGCGGGCCTGTTTGATGGCCTGATTCGAATGGCCGTCGAGGATCAGGGCGAAGGGGTGCCGGTTGGTCTGCGTGAGCGCGTGTTTGACAAGTTCTTTCGGGCGACGCGCGACGGCGACGTGCGTACGCGGCGGCCGTCGGGGACGGGCATGGGACTGGCGATCGCGAAAGGGATTGTCGAAGCGCACGACGGCAGGATCTGGATCGAGTCGGCCATGGATGGGTACGGCACGCGAGTGGTGTTCACGCTTCCGATTGGTGATGAGGATGAATGAAAAGCCACGGATTCTAGTGGTAGACGATGAGCCGCAACTGACGCGCGTCTTGCGCACGGGGCTGAAGGCGCGTGGTTATGATGTGCGTGCTGCCGCTGATGGTCTATCCGGGTTTGAGACTTTCACGGACTGGCATCCGGACCTTGTGATCACGGATCTGGCGATGCCGGAGATGGATGGTTTGGAGTTGTGCCGTCGCGTGCGAGCTGTCTCGGCGGTGCCGATCATCGTGTTGTCGGCGAAGGGCGAGGAGAAGTCGAAGGTCGAGGCACTCGATCTCGGAGCGGACGATTACATCACGAAGCCGTTTGGGATCGATGAACTACTCGCGCGCGTTCGCGCCTCGTTGCGGCGTGCCTCAACAGCTTTGACACCTGAACTTGAATCCACAGTTCTGACCGCCGGCGATTTCCACATCGATCTCGAAACGCGCCAGGTGACCGTTGCAGGCCGGGAGGTCCACCTAACGCCGAAAGAGTTTGATCTGTTGGTCTACTTCGTTAAGCACTCCGGCAAAGTCCTCACGCACCGGACGCTGCTCGCCGCAATCTGGGGCGGCAACTACGTCGAACAGAACGAATACCTCCGCGTGTTCGTCGGCAACCTCCGCAAGAAACTCGAACCCGACCCCTCGAACCCCCGCTACATCCTGACCGAACCCTGGATCGGTTACCGGTTCAATTCGTAGCTCAAAACTTCCCGCAGGTCTTCACCACCTTTACGAACTTTTTACGAACTCTAAACACCGTCTTTATTCCCACCTGCGTACCCTCTGTTTGTTGAAAGTCTGTCACCAAGGCTGCTCCCCGTGGCTGCGCCACGAGACGAGCGCGCGGGGGGATCATGTTGAATGAGGTTGCGCTGCAAGGAAATGAACTGACGACGCAGAATGTGATCAAGGTACTGCGTGTTCATGGCTGGACGTTTAAGACGGGGGGCGCTGCGTTCGGCTTATGTGGCGGGATTGTCGCGCCGGTACTCGGCGCGATTCTCACCGCCGTCGCGTGGTTCACCGGTCCGCAATGGCATGGTCATTTGCTTCAGCGCGACGGCACTGTCTTGCTTTTTTCAACCATCCCTCTACTCATTCTCGGCGCTCATTTTCTCGATCTCCTCGACAAGGCTAGCTCTTCAGGTACCGGATCGAAATGAGTTTTCCACGGTTCAACTCACGACAAGACCCGCGCAACGCGATTGCGGTTGTCGTGCTTTTCACTGTGTGTCGTGTCGTTCAAGCACAAGACATGGCTCGCGCACCAAACGGCGGCATCGATTTATCGCGTGGAGTGATCAACCCTTTCAACCAGTCTGCCGATCATTCTTCAGCGAAGGAAACAACAGCCGAAGAAGACGATGCACAAACACCCTCGAACCGAAAGTGGCAATATGGCGCGTTCGTCGATCTAGCTTATCCGCTGGACTTCAACCATCCCGCAAATCGTCTGTTTCGCAGTCGTGGAACAGCCTTTCGCACAGATAACGTTTGGCTGAACATGGCCGGCCTATATCTCAGAAAACGGCCATCTGAAGACTCACGCTGGGGCGTTGAACTAACGGCTCACGCCGGAAAGGACGCGGAGCTTTTCGGTTTTTCGGCGACTGCACCAAACATCGCTGGTTACACGTTTCTGCGGCAGCTTGGACCAACCAACGTGTCGTACCTCGCGGCTGTAGGAAAAGGTCTGACGCTCCAGGCCGGAATCTTCAACAGCCTCATCGGCTACGACTCGCTCTACGCCAAAGACAACCTTAACTACACGCGACCGTGGGGTGCTGATTT
>DASZDV010000680.1:0-4309 GCA_035941575.1 Pyrinomonadaceae bacterium | reverse complement strand
CTCATCCTGTAAATCCTGTAATAAATCCTGCCCATCCTGTCTAACATCCCTCAAGCTTTTGGCCCCTTCGACGATCGCGCGCGCCGCAAACGCCGTCGGCACAATCGTCGGCGTATCACGCGGCGCAAAAAAATTCCGGCTCTGCCAGTCGAAGTTATAACCCCACGCCGCTCCACTATACCCATCCACCTTCATCGCGAGCAGCGAGGATAAAAACTCGTGCACAGCCGCTGCAGCCTCCTTCGTCTTTACACGCCGGTAATCGGCAACCTGGGCGAGGGCAAACAACGCGATCCCTTTCGCGTTACGTTCGGCAGGAACACGCACGAGCGACCGAACATCCGCAGGCGATCTTTTAACTAGCTGCGTCCAGATAAAGCGCGCGTTCCGTGATTGGGCGAGAGGCGTCGACTGAAAGAGACGGCTGTTCAGCGCGTCGAAGGGATCGTGACCGGCAAAGTCGTGTTGCCGGCACCAGGAGAGGAGTTCGTCGTAGGCGGTTTGAAAGAGAGACTGACTTGAATCTTCGTTCACCGATCGATCAGCCTTCTCTGCTGGCGACAGAAGTTTCAATGCGGCGTGGTGTTTCGATGAAGCTTTCGTGCCAAAGCTCAAACATCAATAGCGTCCAGAGCAGCTTGCGATGATTTGCAACACCGCGTTCGTGTTCATCCTGCAAACGCTCGATATAGCCCGCATTAAAAACTCCCGCGCGTCGAACACGTTCGGGCGACAACAGATCTCTGGCCAGCGGTCGCAATTTTTCTTTCAGCCATTCCGCGACCGGAACGCCAAAACCCTTCTTACCGCGGCGCGTCACAAACGACGGCAACATCTCTCTAACCGCCTTTTTCAGGATGTATTTCGTTTTGTGACCACGTAATTTGTAATTGCATGGCAGTGACGCTGCAAACTCCGCAACCCGCGGATCGAGAAACGGAGCACGCACCTCGAGTGACACTGCCATGCTCGCGCGATCGACTTTCGTGAGTATGTCTTCCGCAAGATAGAGACGCGTGTCAACGCTCTGCATCCGTGTCACCAGATCTTCGCTGTCGCACTCTTCGGCAATCTCACGCGCGTGGGCGTAAATGTCGCCGTCAGTTGTCGTGAGAGCCTCGCGCGTCAGCAATTCCGTCTGCTCTTCGGGCGTGAAAGATCCGAACCAAACGTGATGTCGTGCAACTGCGTCGTACTTCGCGCCGGTGATGAAGCGCTGTGCTTTGTAATCAAACGACAGGTTCTTCGTCTTCACCGGCAGAAGTCTTACAATCGGTTCAACAATGCCTGCACGCAGCGAAGGCGGAACACGTTTGTAGATTTCGGCCCAGCGCAAACCTGCATACATCGGATAACCGGCGAAGAGCTCGTCGCCACCATCGCCTCCAAGCGCAACGGTGACGTGTTTTCGTGTGAAACGCGACAAGAGATAGGTCGGCACCAGGGAAGGATCGCTAAACGGTTCATCCATCCACGCACCTATCTCGCTGACGAGATTCGCTGCAAGGTTTGCACTCAAACGTTCCTCGTGGTGATCGGTGCCAAGAAATTTCGCCACGCCGCGGGCGTAGGCTGATTCATCAAACGAGGCTTCGGCAAACGAAATCGAAAACGTCTTCACTGCCTCGGGTGATGCCGCAACTGCCAGAGCCGCAATACTCGATGAATCAACACCACCTGATAAAAGAACTCCGAGCGGCACGTCCGAAACTAGTCGCATGCGAACAGCGTCAGCCATCAACTCGCGCAGATGCTCCGCCGCGTCCTCTTCTGATGGCACGGGTGCGGCAGTCTTGTAACTGAGTCGCCAGTATCTTTCGATCGCGACGCGTCCGTCTGCGAGCGTGAGCTTGTGGGCCGCTGGAAGTTTGTTGATGCCTTCGTAGATCGAAAGCGGCGCGGGCACGTAATCAAACGAGAGATACTGTCGTAACGCTTGCAGGTTTAGCGCCGGGTTTACTGACGGATGTGCAAGAAGAACTTTTGGCTCCGAGGCGAAGAGCAGCGTGTTGTCGAAGACACCCCAGTAAAGCGGTTTCTCTCCGAAGCGATCGCGCGCGATCAGCAGGCGGTGCGTACGGCTGTCCCACAACGCAAACGCAAACATGCCGTTGAGCTTCTCGATCATGCCGTCGCCGTACTCTTCATAGAGATGCGGCAACACTTCGGTGTCGGAAGCGCTGCGAAAAGCATGGCCACGCTTTTCGAGATCGGCGCGCAGTTCGCGATAGTTGTAGATTTCGCCGTTGAGAATTACCGCGATGCTTTTGTCTTCGTTGAAGGCCGGCTGTTCACCGGTAACGAGATCGATAATCGCGAGCCGTCGCATACCGAGAGCAGCGCCACTCGTGACGAATAACCCTTCCGAGTCGGGCCCGCGATGGACCATTCGCTCACACATCGCGTGCAGCAGTTCCCGCGCACCTTCAGGAGGAGGCGTGTGAGAATCGAGATTGGCCCAGCCGGTAATACCACACATGGTTACTAGTTTTTTGCTCTTGGTGCCTTTTGTGCCTCTTTGTGGCCAAATCCTAGGCGTTCGCGTACCGCGTAGATCGCTTTTGATTGGGATTCGTGATAAGTGCGCACGAGCATTTCGGCAAGAAGTCCCATCAGCAGAAACTGCACGCCAACTGCAAACATTACGACGCTCAGAACCGGCAAAGGCGTTTGCACGAAATCGGCTTTGTGAAAAAGCTTGAGAAAGAGTGCGTAGAGTCCACTGAGCAGTGAAATCACAAACGCGAGCACGCCAAACGTACCGAAGACGTAGATTGGTTTCGTTTGATACGACGCCATAAACTTGATCGTCATCAGATCGAAGACGACTTTGATCGTACGCGACAGTCCGTATTTCGATTTGCCCATCGTGCGCGCGTGATGCTCGACCGGGATTTCAGTCACGCGAGCTCCCGCCCACGCCGCGTAAATCGGGATGAAGCGATGCATCTCGCCGTAAAGGCGAACGTCTTCGAGCGACTCGCGCCGGTAAGCCTTCAGCGAACAGCCGTAATCGTGAAGCGGTACGCCGCCAATCCAGGAGATCAAACGGTTCGCGAGCATCGAAGGTATCTTGCGCGTGACCATCTTGTCTTTTCGGTTTTTGCGCCAGCCTGAAACTACGTCGTAACCCTCGTCGAGTTTTTGTAACAGACGCGCGATGTCCGCCGGATCGTTCTGAAGATCGGCGTCCATTGGAATCAACACCTTTCCTTTCGCCGCATCGATACCGGCAGCCATTGCCGCCGTTTGTCCGTAGTTTCTTCTCAAGGCCACGACGCGCACACGGGAATCGAGATCGGCGATCTCGCGCAGGATTCCGAGACTACCGTCCGTTGAGCCATCGTCCACATAGACGATTTCCGCTGAGTGTCCGAGTGTTTTGAGAGCTTCGTTAAGCTTCGCGTGCAACGGCAGCAGGTTGTCTTCTTCGTTGAAAACCGGCAGAAACACCGAAATATCAGGCGTTTCAGTAACTGAACTCGGCAGTTCTTCTGTTAATTGTTCCTGTTCGTCGAGAATCTTCATCAATAGTGGCGCGTTAAGGATGTCAATAAGGATTTACCTGTAAATCTTGAGAAAATCCTGTACATCCTGTCTAACCTTCGCGGGCCTACCCTTCGCGGGCATTGTAGAACAGTTTTCACAAACCTCTCATCCTAAACCATTCCACAAACCGATGCAGTCCCTCCTCGATCTGGGTTTTGGGGTCGTAGCCGAGGAGGGCGCGAGCTTTCGAGATGTCGGCAAAGGTTTGGGGCACGTCGCCTGGTTGCGGCGGCTGGCGATCGATGATGCCGTGCGTGTCGAGTTCTTTTTCGAGGAGTGAAATCAATTCGTTGAGTTCAACCGTGCGCGACTCGCCGAGATTGAAGACTTCATAGTCGCTCTTGTCGTAGTGGATGGCAGCGACAACTCCATCGATGATGTCGTCGACGTAGGTGTAATCGCGACGAGTGGTGCCGTCGCCGAAGACGGGTATCGGCTTACCAGCGCTGATCAGTTTTGCGAATTTGTGAATCGCGAGATCGGGACGCTGTCGTGGTCCATAGACGGTGAAAAAGCGCAGACAGACGCAGCGCAGTCCGTAGAGATGCGAGTAAGTGTGACAAAGAAGCTCGCCGGCTCCTTTAGTCGCAGCGTACGGAGAGATCGGCTGGCGGATCGGATCGTCTTCGCTGAACGGGACCTTCGCGTTGATTCCGTAGACAGACGACGACGATCCAAAGACAAACTGTTTGACGTTGTGTTGTCGCGCGAGTTCGAGGAGATTGACGCTGCCGTTGATGTTTGTTTCGGCGTAGAGCTG
>DASZDV010000679.1:0-4536 GCA_035941575.1 Pyrinomonadaceae bacterium | reverse complement strand
TGACGCGGGCCGGTGCCGCAGTTCATGCCGATGACGTCGATCGGAAACGGCGCGAGCGCGGTCAGTGCTGCGGAGATCTCGGTGCCGTTCAGCATCGTGCCAAACGTTTCGATCGTGACTTGCGCGATGACAGGCACGCGTGTGTGCTTCTCTTCAAACACGGAAAAAATCGCCGCGAGTGCGGCTTTTGTTTGCAGAAGATCCTGGCACGTTTCAACGATAAGCAGATCTACGCCGCCGTCGAGCAGTCCGCGAACCTGGACGCTGTAAGCGTCGCGCAGGTCAACGTAAGAGATGTGGCCCAGCGTGGGGAGTTTTCGGCCGGGGCCCATCGAACCAGCGACCCAGCGTGGTTTGGCAGCAGTCGAATAATCGGAAGCAATGCGCTTCGCGAGACGCGCGGCGCGCACGTTCATGTCGTATGCGTGATCGGCAATGCCGTACTCCGCGAAATCCACGGGAGTGCCGTTGAATGAGTTCGTTTCGACGACGTCGCAGCCAACGTCGAGAAAGCCGGCATGCACCTTTTCGACAGCATCAGGCCGCGTAACGAGCAGGTTTTCGTTGCAACCTTCGAAACGTGGACCACCAAAGTCATCGAGCGTCAGGTTCTGGACCTGTAGATTGGTACCCATCGCGCCGTCGAAGACGACGATGCGTTCTTTAATTGCGTCGAGTAGATTCGGCATAGGCAATAACAAAGGCCCCGCGCTTAACAACGCGGAGCCTCAAAACTGGACTCATCGAGCTGTTTAGCGGATTATTTTACGTGGCCGCAAGTCGCTTTAACTCACCACGTCAATTGTCAAAGCGTATTGAAGCATATCTCGCAGACTCCTGTAAATCCTACACACACTCCCGTAAATCTTGTACCATGCCTGCACATGCGACGCGCTATTTATCCCGGTTCGTTTGACCCAGTCACCAACGGACATCTGGACATTATAGAGCGCGGCTGCAAACTCTTTGACGAGATCATTATTAGCATCCTTGTGAACCCCGAGAAGCAGCCATTCTTCTCCGTCGAAGAACGCCGCCAGATGCTCTCGGAGGTGTTGCAAGACATCAACCGCGGCAAATGCCAACTACGCGTCGACTCCTTCAGTGGACTACTCGTCCAATACGCTGTGGCCCAGCAGGCGGACGTTATCGTGCGCGGCATTCGCGCCATCTCCGATTACGAATACGAACTACAGATGGCGCTCATGAATCGTCGTCTCGAACCCGGCATCGAGACTGTGTTCATGATGCCCGCCGAAAGTTACTCGTACGTCAGCTCACGGCTAGTGAAGGAAGTGTTTCAGTTAGGTGGCACTGTCGAAGGACTCGTGCCTCCGCTGGTTGAAAAACGAATGAAGGAAAAGATCGGCAAACGATGAAGACCCTTTCCGCTATGTCAAAGCTCGCTTCGTCACCATTCCCTGTTTCTGAAAATGTCAGTCGCATGCAATCGTCAGCCACGATGGCGGCGATGCAGGCTGCTGAAGCACTGCGCGCTTCCGGCGTCAATGTGTGCGACTTCGGCGCGGGCGAACCCGATTTCGACACTCCTGAAAACATCAAGCAGGCCGCAGCCGCCGCGATGAAAGCAGGCCGCACGAAGTACACGGCCGCCGGCGGTATTCGTGAACTCCAACGCGCAATCATCGATTTCTATCGCCGAGAATTCGGCACCGAATACCAACCATCGGAAGTGATGGCAACAGCGGGTGGCAAGCAGGCGATCTTTAATGCTGTAGTCACGTTAATAAACCCCGGCGACGAAGTCTTGATTCCAAAACCTTATTGGGTGACGTTTCCTGAGGTGGTGACCTTCGCAGGCGGCAAGCCGGTCTTTATCGAAACCGAGGAAACTGACTTTGTTCTCAACGCCGGCCAACTTGAAAGCGCGATCACACCGCGCACGAAGTTGGTGATTCTCAATTCGCCTTCGAATCCGTCAGGGCGAGTGCTGCCGCCGCATGAATTTCGCCGCATCATGGAGTTGACTAGCGAGCGAGGCATTTACGTGGTGTCTGACGAATGTTATTTGCGGTTTGTCTATCCGCCCGGTGAAGTATTCAGCGCCGCGAGTTTGCCCCCGGAATTGAGATCGCGTTTGTGCATTGCGGGATCATTCTCCAAGACGTACGCGATGACGGGATGGCGCGTTGGCTATGCACTCGCGCCAACCGACTGGACCAAGGCAATGCTGAAAGTCCAGGGTCACTCGACTTCCAACACAAACTCCATTGCTCAGTGGGCCGCAGTTGAAGCTCTGAATGGACCACAGCAGTCTGTCGGCACGATGCTGGCCGAATACACAAGGCGACGTGAGTGGCTGCTGACGGCGTTGTGCGACATTCCGGGAATCAAGTGTGCCGAGCCTGAAGGTGCGTTCTACGCGTTTCCGAACGTGCGCGGCTGTTTGAACGACCAATTGAAGACTTCCGCGGAGTTTGCGCAGCGATTGCTCGAGGAAGAACACACCGTGGTAACGGACGGAGCAGGCTTCGGCGCAGACGGTTATGTTCGGATCTCATATGCGACTTCGATGGAACAAATAAAAGAAGGCGTCGGACGAATCCGACGCCTCGCTGAAACAGTCTTGAAGAGCTAATTAGTACAGGTTGAAGTTGTACTCGAGTTGCATCCACATCGAGACTGGATGCCCATCCTTGGTTGCCGGCACGAACTTAATCTGACGCGCTGCGGCAATCGCTCTCTCAGTCAGCCCGTAAGGCAATCCTGAAACAGTTCGGATGTTCGATACTGAGCCGTTCGACTGGAACACGACCTTCAGCACGACTGTTCCAGTAATCTGGTTCTTGCGTGCATCTTCCGTGTACTGCGGTTCCGGCTTCGAAAGGAGACGTGCTTTCGACGTCACTTCGCGACCGGTGAAAATTCGATCGTAACCGCCGCCACCGCCACCCGGACCACCGCCACCGGCGTTAAAGTCTCCACCGCCCATGTTGCCGCCACGGCCAGGGCCAAGACCACCACCTTCACCGGGTCCGATACCGCCACCTTTTCCAGTACCGATACCGTTACCCGTACCTGGACCAGACGAAGGATCGGTGCTCTTCGATTTGTAATCACCATATGGCAGCACGCGCGCATCAGGCGGAACCAACATCGGATCGGCGACTACTGTCGCTGCAACCGGTAATGCTGGATTCTTAGGCAGCACTGGTTTCGGATCCGGGGCAACCACTTGTGGCACGTCTAACGAAGCCTGCGGCACCTTACCGAACGACGCTGGTTTTGCTTCTTCACGTCCGCCACCGCCGCCACCGCCAGCCTTCTCAGGTTTCGGTTTGCTGCCGCCGCCGCTGCCCTTGTTCAATCCGGCAGTGCCGGGGTCGGGAGTCGGTTGCTCATTAGGAATGTCGAAAACCTGATCAGCGATTTCGCTCTCTTCGGCGTTGTTCTGGGCGACCAGTCTTCCCTGCTTGTAATTGATCCCGACAATCACGCCGAGAATCGCAAACAGGAACACGAACGAAGTGATCATCGCGGCCACTACGCTGCGCGAGTCGGAAGGCTCTGCGCCCATGACCGCGGCGCCGCGCTCACGTCCGAGCCAGGTCGAGAACAGCGCTACGAGCAGACCACCGGCGACTACCGAGAAGACAATCAAGCCCACGCGAGACGACGTGGCTGACTGTGAACGATCCATCAGCATCACCGCGCCAACCAGCGCCAGCATGCCGAGCACGGCCGCACCCATTGCAAGCAGCACGTTCGGTTTACGCAGAAACTTCATGAACATCTGGCCGTAGCCAACAAATGTTCGCTTGGTAAATCCGAATGGATCGCGTTTGAACTCGGGCCAGGTCAGCTCATATTCGTGAGCGACGTCTTTGAGTTCGTGGCTGAGACGCGAGACCAAACCCGCGTCGTCCATGATTGTGAGATGGTATTCGTCGCGCAACATCAGCGCGGAGGAGCCACCGGCGGCGGCTGCCGCGTACGCTGGTTCGCGGATCGTTTCGCTCGGGGGCACTTCCGGCCGCGTTGTTCCCTGGGCCCTGGTGACCGATGGATCGTTGTCGCGGCTGACGGTCAGGCTCGGATCCTCGACCTTTGCTGAAACGGGTGTTAATGGCGTCCCGTCGACAGGACAGAAGCTGAACTTGTCAGCGAACTCTTCTTCACATCTGGAACAAAACTTCATCGATACTTCCTCTCGCCTATGGGGGAGCAGCACCGACTGAGACAGCCCGTCTGCACCTGAAAATTCTCTTGCAAAACTGGTTGCGATTCGCTTGTCGAGAACTCTCGAAGGCCCTGGCGCGTTCCAGCGTTCGAGCAACGACTTGAGCTCAGCATCGGAAACAAACTCATTTTCCGGCTCAACGCCCATTTTAGGCCTCCTTCAAAGTAACAATTTCCCGACCACTATTCAATTCCTGATTGCTGTTTACATACGGTCGCAGCAACGATTTCAGATGTCCTCGCGCCCGGTATAAACGGCCCTTGATTGCACCAACGTCAGCATCCGTGATCTCGGCAATCTCGCTCAAACTCAGCCCCTCATATTCGAAGAGGATG
>DASZDV010000678.1:0-2108 GCA_035941575.1 Pyrinomonadaceae bacterium | reverse complement strand
AGAACCGGCATCATCACGATCAGGAAACGAACAAAGAAGACGATGATTCCCGAGGCCACCTCGACGCTTTCCGAAATCGCCTCGCGCAAGTTGTGACCGAAACCTGTTGTAGTCGTGACTAAGATCGGTTTTGGCGCCTGGATGTTGACGGTGATGGTGGCCAGGCTCGAACGGTTTTCGATAAACCGTTTACGTCCTTCCAGTCTTTCGATCTCAGTCCTCACTTCTGCTATTTGGCGCTGGACCTCGAGCGCGTCTTCAACCTTGTAAGCCTGTCGCATGATTCCCAGGAACTGAGCTTCGAGAGCTTTCTGTGTCTTGATGCGTGCTTCGAGATCGATGAACTCTTCGGTGACGTCCTGGCCCGTGACTTTTTCTTCGGTGAGATTGTTTGCGAGCCCGCGAATCGCATCGAGCGACTGGCCGAACTGGTTTTCCGGAACGCGTACTATTAGTTTGATGTCGAGCGTGCGTTTTGCGGGTTCGCCGCTCTCTCGTTGCTTTGCTTCAGAGGCGACAACGAAACCACCATGCGTTTCAGCGATTGAGACGATGCGATGTTGAGTGTCGGTGGTGGACGCGACCTCCATCGTGAGGTCGGCGTTGCGGATAATTTTGCGATCGAGGGCAGCGGTTGTTTCTTCGGCAGTCTTTTCGCTTTCCGATAGCGACACTCTGTTGTACGCGACCTGTGCTGCTGCGGGTTGTTCCGCGACGTCCTTGGGCACCGGAGCCACAGTCCGCGCATCGCTGTTAGCACTCAGCTCAGCGCCACGATCACACGACATGGAGACGGGGATTAACACGGATAATAGGAACAAAGCGATAACGCGGGACTTCCCGACCGACCTTGTAAAGAATTTCATGACGGACCTCCTGTGAAGTATTGACCTGCACTATTAGAACGACGACGGCCCTAACACTTGCACGGCTGCCGTCACGGTCAAACGTGAGTTTCCACAGTGGTCCAGGGTGGGTACTGCTGCGAATTGCGCTCACTGCTCGCCGCCTGAGTCGCCGTCGGAGCCGTCGGCGCGTTTGATGCCGAATTTTTCCAGACGATATTGCAGCGTGCGAAAAGTGAGGCCGAGGAGTTTTGCGGCCTTGGTGATGTTGTAATCCGTCTGCTCCATAGCCTGCGTGATCAGATTCCGTTCAACATCTTCGAAGTTGATCCCTTCGGCCGGCAACTTGAACGTTCCTTCAGGCGCTGGGCCAACGTCCTGGCGCACCTCGGTGGGCAGGTCTTCCAAACTGATCTTGTCACCCTCCGCCAACAGAATCGCACGCTCAATCGCCGACTCTAGTTGCCGCACGTTACCGGGCCAACTGTAATCCATCATTAACTTCTTCGTTTCCGGAGTGAGACCGGTGATCAGCCGCGACGTGTTGCGCGTGTGCTTTTTCAGGAAGTAATCGATCAGGACAGGAATGTCTTCACGTCTTTCACGCAATGGCGGCACATCGATCGACAGCACGTTGATTCGATAATAGAGGTCGTCGCGAAAACGGCCATCGCTCACCATCGCACGCAGATCACGATTGGTCGCGGCGATCACTCGCACGTCAACATTGATCTCGTGAGTTCCGCCAACACGACGAATCTTTCGTTCCTGAAGCGCGCGCAAAAGTTTCGCCTGAATACCAACGTCGAGCTCTGCGATCTCGTCGAGAAACAACGTCCCGCGATCCGCTATTTCAAACAATCCTTTTTTCTCTGCATGCGCGCCCGTGAACGATCCCTTTTCATGTCCGAACAGCTCCGACTCGAGCAGGTTTTCATTAATTGCCGCGCAGTTCACAGCCTGAAACATTTCGGTTGAGCGCGGCGACTGATTATGAACAGCACGCGCGATCAACTCCTTACCCGTGCCTGACTCACCGCGAATCAAGACCGTCGAATTTGACCGCGCGACTTTCAAAATCATCTTCTTAACTGACTCCATCTTTGGAGACGCGGAGATGATCTCGCTGTCGATCGCGTCCAGACGGTCGAGCGCGCGATTAATCGTTTCCAGCAACGCGGCTTTGTCGTAAGGCTTCTCGAGATAATCAAACGCTCCGCGACGCAGTGCTTCCTTGGCAGACTCGATCGAACCGTGGGCTGT
>DASZDV010000677.1:0-4126 GCA_035941575.1 Pyrinomonadaceae bacterium | reverse complement strand
GATCTCGTCACGCGCATGCAAAGCGTTGATACGCAGTTGTATCTCGCGGAAGACATATTGACGAAAGTGGATCGTTCGAGCATGGCGGTGTCGCTTGAAGTGCGCGCGCCGTTTCTCGACCCGCGTGTGGCGGAATTTGCGGCCTCGCTACCGTGCAACTACAAACTCCGCGGCCTCAAGACGAAGTACATTTTGAAGAAAGCCGTGCAGGACATGCTGCCGCGCTTCGTGACACGACGTGGAAAGAAAGGTTTTGGCGTGCCGGTTGCCGAATGGCTGAAGTTTAAGTTGCGTCCGCTCGCACGTGATCTGTTATCGCCGGAGCGCGTACGACGAGCAGGAGTTTTCAATCCTAATTACGTTGCGCGTTTGCAGGACGAACACGAGCGTGGCGTTGCGAATCATCGCAAGTTGCTTTGGACGTTGTTGATGTTCGAACTATGGCACGAGAGCTTTGTCGAGACGCCACGGCGAATTGAGACCTCGGTTGGGAGCCGTTGAGCCCACAGATTTTGCAACCGGTTTACGATCAGCTCCTCGCTTGGTGCCGCCAACACGACTTTGCCGGGCACGATCCTTTCGACGCGCTGAACAGCCGCCTATTTCAATCCACACCTTTCGTTAATTCGCGTAACGCGCGTCTGCTCTGGACACAACTTCTGAAACGATCGCCGGCCGATCTACGTGCGCTTGCTTCTGTGCCGGCGGAACGTAATGCAAAAGGCATCGCGTTGTTCGCGTTGGCCCAACTTGCAACTCATCGTCGCTTGAGAACCGAAGAGACAGAATTACAAGCGCGCAACTTGTTATCGATCTTGCTGTCGATGAAAACCGGAGGTTTCAGCGGCGTTGCCTGGGGCTATAACTTCGATTGGCAGAGTCGCAACTTTTTTGCGCGCCGAGGCACCCCGACAGTAGTTCCTACAGCATTTGCGGCACGCGCCTTTATCGAAGCGGCGCGGGCATTCAATGACGACGAGTACTTGAACGTTGCGCGTAGCGTCTGCGATTTCCTGCTGCGCGATCTACTTCGCACGCTCGAGACAGACACCGAGCTCTGCTTCAGCTATGCTCCTGACAGCAACACGCGTATTTACAACGCCAGTCTGCTCGCCGCTGAAGCGCTCGCGGAAGTAGGACAACTTACCAACGACCCAGAACTCGGCGGCGTAGCAGAACGCGCAGCGCGGTACGTAATCAATCAGCAACAGCCCGACGGCTCGTGGACCTACGGCACAGATCCTAACCAGTCATGGATCGATAACTTTCACACTGCTTACATTCTGTTTTCACTGAAGCGAATCATTTCAGCATGTTCGCTGGGCGCGGAGTTTCGGCAGGCACTAGAACGCGGCTATCGCTACTGGAAGAAGACTTTCTTTCTTGCGGACGGATGGCCGAAATACTACCATGACGACCCTTATCCAGCGGATGCGCATGCCGCAGCCGGAGCAATCGTTACTCTGCTCGAGTGCCGTGGCGGAGACGAAACTTCAGTCACGCTGGCCCAACAGATCGCCGCCTGGACCATTCAGAACCTGCGTGACAAACAAGGATTTTTCTACTATCAACGCCGCCGCTTTTACACGGTGCGCAAGCCGTACATGCGCTGGACGCAGGCGTGGATGCTCTATGCGCTGGCGCGTTTAATTGAGGACACGTCGAAATAAATAATGCCGATAGCATCCAATGTAATCCTCGGAACCGGCGTCCGCATCTTTCAGCCTGAGCTCGTGAATCTTTACGGCTGTTCGATTGGGGATGAAACGAGGATAGGGGCTTTTGTTGAGATTCAAAAAGACGCGTCAGTTGGAGCGCGCTGTAAGATCTCGTCGCACACGTTCATCTGCGAGGGAGTGGAGATCGAAGACGAATGTTTTATCGGGCACGGTGTGATGTTTACGAACGACGTCTATCCACGTGCCGTAAATCCTGATGGTACATTGCAGACTGAAGCGGACTGGCAGGTCGTTAAGACCAAAGTAAAGCGACGAGCGAGAATAGGGAGTAACGTGACGATTATTGCGGGCGTAACGATCGGCGAAGGCGCATTAATCGGAGCGGGCGCGGTGGTGACGAAAGACGTGACTGATTTCGCGATAGTCGCGGGTGTGCCGGCGCGTGTCATCGGCGACGTCCGCAAACGAGTTTAAGAACATCATGATTAAGGTCGGCGTGATCGGTTACGGCTACTGGGGACCAAACCTGGTGCGAAACTTCATGGCGGCGCCAGGTTCGGCAGTGGCGCGCGTCTGTGACTTGCGCGATGAACGTCTCGCTCCGTTACGAAAACTTTACTCGGGAATAAAGACATGCAGCGAAGCTACCGATCTCATTTACGACCCCGAGATCGACGCGGTGGTGATCGCGACCCCGGTGTCATCACATTTCGAACTAGCATTAGCGGCACTCAAAGCAGGAAAGCACGTGCTGGTCGAAAAACCATTAGCGACGAGATCGGATGAAGCACGACAACTGATTGACGAAGCAGCGGCGCGCAAACTTGTTCTGCTGGTAGATCACACGTTTGTTTACACGGACGCCGTGCGAAAGATTCGTGAGTTGATCGCCTCCGGAGCGCTGGGCGAGATCTACTATTACGACGCGGTCCGCGTGAACCTCGGTCTGTTCCAACATGACGTAAACGTGATTTGGGATCTCGCGATTCACGATCTCTCGATCATGGATTACGTGTTGCCGGAAAAGCCCATTGCAGTTTCAGCAACCGGCATCAGCCATATTCCAGGTCAACCTGAGAACGTCGCTTACATCACGCTCTTCTTTTCCGGTGCGCAGATTGCGCACGTTCACGTTAACTGGCTGACGCCGGTGAAAGTTCGCCATACGCTGATCGGCGGCAGCGACAAGATGATTCTTTACGACGATCTGGATCCAAGCGAGAAACTGAAGGTCTACGACAAAGGAATCAACGTTACGCCGCGTCAGGAAGACGTTTACAAAATGCTCGTAAGCTACAGATCGGGTGATATGTGGGCGCCGCGACTTGATAACACCGAGGCGCTGCAAACCGAAGCATGGCATTTCATCGACTGCGTCGAAAACAATCGTCAGCCGGACACTGATGGCCCGGCAGGCTTGCGCATGGTGAGCATGATCGAAGCCGCGGAAACGTCAGTTCGCGATCGCGGGCGACTGATCGAACTCGAACTGTAGCCACAAGAGGCACAAGAAACACAAGGAAGAAAACTGTACGTCTGTTCTCCCCTTTGTTTGTGCCTTTTGTGCCTTTTTGTGGCTGGTCTTCTACCGATGCACATTTGGATCGATCTCGCAAACTCGCCTCACGTTCCATTATTCAAGGCCCTGGCCGCCCGGTTTGTCGAACGAGGTCACGAATTCGAAACAACTGCGCGCGAGTTTGCGGAAACGGTGCCACTCGCGCGGGCTGCGGGTTTTGCGCCCCACGTTATGGGCGTGCACGGCGGAAAACAAGTATCAGCGAAGGCCGGGAACCTGATGAGCCGTGCGTGGTCTCTTGCCTCGTGGGCACGCAAGCGTGGGTTTGACCTGGCGATCAGTCACAACTCGTATTCGCAAATAGTGGCCGCACGCGCACTGGGAATCCGCGGCGTCACACTGATGGACTATGAATATCAGCCGGCAAATCATTTGGCGTTTCGTTTGACGTCGCGAATCATTGTTCCTGCGAGTTTCCCGGCACAGCGGTTGAGGCACTATGGGGCCAGTGTCCGGAAGGTGCGGCGGTATCACGGAACCAAAGAAGATGTTTACCTTGCCGACTTTCAGCCAGATCCATCATTTGCGACGGAGTTGTGTGAACTCGGCATCCGCCCGGATAATGTGCTGGTCCTGATGCGACCTCCAGCCCACGAGGCACTGTATCATCGCTTTCAGAACCAGTTGTTTGAGGAGGCATTGTCGCGATTGCTGAGCCAAGAGAACGTGCAGGTCGTGTTGCTACCGCGCAACGAAGCGCAGCGGAAGATGTATTCGGACAAGGCAAGCGAACGCCTGATCGTGCCCGGTAAACCATTGCACGGAGCAAACTTGATTGCCGCGAGCGATCTGGTAATCAGCGCCGGTGGAACGATCAATCGTGAAGCGGCGGCGCTCGGAGTTCCGGTCGCCAGCATTTACGCGGGGC
>DASZDV010000676.1:0-2211 GCA_035941575.1 Pyrinomonadaceae bacterium | reverse complement strand
GACGGAATCGGCGCGAGTTACGTCAATCGTGTGTTCAAAGGATTCGGCGGAGCGGAAGATTACGAGCGCGCCGAAGAAGCATTTCACAAAGCGCTGGCGATCGATCCAAAGATCGTCGAAGCGCGCATGTTGATGGTTTTTGTTTACTTGTGGCGCGGCAAAAAGGAGAAGGCGTGGGAAGAAGTTAACCGCGCTCGCAAAGAAGCTCCGAACGAACCAGTGGTCCACTTCGTGAAGGCCATGCTGCATCGCCTGAACGGCGAATATGGCCGCGCGCTGAACAGCTACGATCGCCTCGTGCGTTTGGATCCGGCGGCGCACGTTGTGGCGAGTTACAGTCGAGCGCTGGTGCACATGTACATGGGTCACTTCGACGAAGTGTTCCGGCAACTCGATAACGCGGGAGAACCCGACAACGCGCTTGTCCAAACTTTCCGAGCGCTCGCTTTGTATTACACTGGACAAACCGACGCCGCGGCCGACTTGATGCGCAGCGTCGTAGAAAAGCATCCAAACATGCACGGCATTCGCCCGAACATGGCAATGTTTCTGAGCGCGCAGGGCAAGCATGACGAAGCTTTGGCGCAGCTCAACCCCGACGTAAAACGAAACGGCGAAGTGGACGCCGACATCAGTTACTCGATCGGTTCAGTTTACGCGCTCGAGGGATTGTCGGGTGATGCGTTTGAGTGGCTCGAGCGATCGATTGCGTTGGGCAATGCGAACCGGCCGTGTTTTGAGAATGATCCGAATCTGGCATCGGTCCGTGATGATCCGCGGTTTGTCGAGTTAATGAAAAGGTTATGATTAGACGGCAAAGAACTCTGTCCCTTCTTTTAACGCTTCTCCTCTTTTGCGTCCCGCTCGGTGCAGTTGCACAGACGCAAGCTCCCGCTCCCGCTCCTTCGCCAACTACGGCAGCGAAACCGGCCGTTGCTGCGCCGAAAACTCTGGCGGAGTTACAAGCCAGGATTTCGGAGGTGCTCGCGAAACCCGAATTGGCGCCTGCGATGGTGGGTATTAAGGTTACATCACTCGATACGGGTCGCGTTCTATTCGAAGCGAACGCCGGGAAACTCTTGCGTCCCGCGTCGAACATGAAAATCTACACGGTCGCGACCGCACTCGATCGACTCACTCCGGAATACCGGTTTTCTACTTCCGTTTTTGCCCCAACACGTCCGGATTCGAACGGCGTTGTGCGCGGCGACCTGCGCATTTACGGCCGCGGCGATCCGACGATTGCCGCGCGTTTCAACAATGGTGATTACCTTAAAGCAATTGACGACCTCGCCGCGCGCATCGCCGCCGCGGGAGTCAAACGAGTTGAAGGCGATCTTGTTGGTGACGAGACTTATTTCGTTGGACCAAAGTATGGCTCGGGTTGGGAGTGGGAAGATTTAACCTGGTACTACGGCGCGGAAGTCACGCCCTTAACCGTCAATGACAACGCGTTGGATCTTTTCGTTAAGCCGGGTGCTGCGGTGGGCCAGCCCGCTCTGATCACGACGGGTCCACCGGATCCGCTGCTCACGATTGTCAATCGCGTTACGACTTCGGCGAAAGGCATGCGACGCGAACTCTCGATCCATCGCGGGCTCGGTGAGAACACGATAATCGTCACCGGCACTATTCCACTCGAAGACCGAGGCTACACAGGCGCCATCGGAATCTCGCATCCGGCGCTGCTGTTTGTTTACCTCTTGCGGAATTCACTCGCGCAAAAAGGCGTCGTGATCACTGGCAAGTCACGAACAACGGGTGAAGTCGCAGTGCCACCAGTGACCACGATCATCCCGTCTCAAGCCGTATCATCCGCCCAACCGGCGGTCCAAAACGAGATCGCGACGTTGCAATCTCCGCCATTCAGCATCATCGCCGCACAAACATTAAAACCAAGTCAGAACCTGTACACAGAACTAATTCTGCGAACCCTCGGCAAACTGACGCCACCACCTGCGACTACTTCCATCTTTAATCAAACGTCTGAAGATCTAGGTATCGAAGCCGTCAAGTCGTTTTTGAAAACTGCGGGTATTCGCCCGGAAGCATTGGTGCTCAACGACGGCTCCGGACTGTCGCGTAACGACATGATTACCGCGGATGCTTCGGTGCAGTTGTTGACGTTCATGAGTAAACATCGTTACGCCGACGTCTTTCGCGAAGCGCTACCGATAGCCGGTGTTGATGGCACTCTGCGCAATCGCATGA
>DASZDV010000675.1:0-7760 GCA_035941575.1 Pyrinomonadaceae bacterium | reverse complement strand
TTTTGCACCGGACCAGATGATTCGCTGTGAAGAATGTTTACGTGCTAATCCCCCTACACGCATCAATTGTATGTACTGTAGCGTACCGTTGCCGGTAACTGAATCGTCGGCGCGATTGCGCAAGCCGATCCTTCGCACACCGGAGAAACATGAAGTAGGTTACAACACGATCGTGCTGCCGAGTGCAGAGAATTTGCCGGTGGAAGCAATCAGCGAGGCAGCGGAGCTCGTGAAGTTGAAGCAAGAGGACCTGCAACGAATATTTGACGAAAACGTCGCTTTACCCATCGCGCGTACGGCGAACCGCGACGAGGCTGAATTTCTTTTTGACAGGTTGCAAGGGCTTGGGTTTCGTGTTGTAACGCTGACGGATGGCGATTCCATCAAGCGCGTCAGGGCGTTGAGCTTTGACGAGTCGCGGGTTGTGTTTAATCCGGGTCACGCGAAGGACGAAGTCGAAGCGCTATGGTCCAACGTTGTGCTGATTGTTACGGCGCGGCTGATCGAGAAGCGAGTGGAAGTCAAAGAGGTCAAGAGCCGGCGTGCGGAGAATGAAATTCTCGATACCAGTGAGTTCTTCACTGATGAGCCTGTGATTGATATCTATCTTTCAACTCATTCGGAGACTTGGCGAGTGACTGGGAGTAGTTTTGACTTCTCATGTCTCGGCGCGGAGAAGGCTCTCGTTGTCAACGAAAACATTGCACGACTACAAAATTGGTTGGTGATGAGGGCGACGAATGCAACTGTCGATGATTCGTACGCTCGCTTGCGGTCAGTGCTCGATCTCGTTTGGCGATCGGAGCAGGAAACTAAGTCGAGCGGATGGCGGCGCGAGCGACCGGGAAAATTAAGTCTCGGCGTCGCGACCATAAACAGCAACGAGCGTCAGTTCACGCGTTACTCGCGACTGCGTTACTACATGATCTCGCAACGGCCCAACGACCAATCATGACGCATCATGAAGAGCAGAACTTGATCTACGGCGTGAACGCGGTGCTGGAGGCGCTGCGCGCAGGAAAGCGGCAAATCGAAACGATCACTATTCTGCAAAGCGCGCGGCCCGATCGTTTGAAGACTGTGCTGGACCTCGCGCGTGAGAAAGGTGTTCCTGTTCATCGTGTGCCGCGGCTCGATCTCGATCGAAGGTTGGGTGAAGCGCGGCATCAGGGCGTGGTCGCGCGCATCGCAGCGGCGCATTACACCGACGCAGATGAGTTGCTGGAAAGATTGGCTGCGAAAGTCGGCACCGCGGATCCGCCCCTGGTGCTCGGATTGGACGCGATCGAGGACCCGCGGAACATGGGCTCGATGCTTCGCACCGCGGAATGTGCGGGCGCACACGGCGTGTTTATCGCCGAGCGGCGCGCTGTCGGTTTGACGGGTGTGGTAGCAAAGGTTGCCGCCGGCGCTCTGGAATATGTGCCCGTTGCGCGCGTAACGAACTTGGTGAGATTGATAGAGCAGTTGAAAGAACGTAACATTTGGGTTGTTGGCGCGGCTGGTGAGGCGCGACAAGCGCACACTGAGTGGGACTGGACCTTGCCCGCAGCGGTTTTTGTCGGTAACGAAGGACATGGGTTGCATCGACTGGTGCGTGAACATTGCGACACGCTTGTCCGTATTCCGGTGTTTGGCAAATTGGATTCGTTGAATGTTTCGGTAGCCGCCGGCTTGCTTCTTTACGAGGCAAGACGCCAGCGAGATCTCGTTAAGAGAGGCTGAATCGAATGTTCTGTCCTAAGTGCGCAACACAGAATCTCGAGGGCGCGAGTTTTTGTCGCGCCTGTGGCGCGAATATTAGTCTCGTTCCGCAAGCGTTGACGGGCCAGGTGGTCCAACCACCGGCCGAAGACGTTTTGGACCGGTACGGCCGGCGACGTCGCAAGCGCGAGCGAGAGCCGACGCTTGATTCGTCGTTCAAAAACATCTTCATGGGCATAGCGTTTCTCATTATCGCTATTGCCTTGTCGAGAACAATTGGCACAGGCTGGTGGTTCTGGATGTTGATACCAGCGTTCTCGTTGATGGGCACCGGCCTTGCGCAATTGATTCGCGTGAGGGACCGTGAACGTCGCGGAGCGATCGACGAGCCACGGAGTCAGCCTGCGTTGCCACACCAGACTCCAACGGCGCTGCCGCGAAGAACAGACGAATTGCGACCTCCGGTTCCGAGTGTAACTGAAGGTACGACCCGCCATCTTGGAGTGGAGGCGCCCACGCGCCATCTTGAGACCCACGAGCGCCACGAACATAAGTAGGCAAGTCCGTAAACAGTGCGATGAAAAGTGAACGGCCAGTGCGCGTGTGTGTTCCCGTGTGCGCGAAGAGTTTTGCGCAACTGGAGGAGGCGTGTACGCGCGCGAGCGAGATCGGGGACATTGTTGAGCTAAGGCTCGATTGCATTGAAGAAAAGGATTGGCGCGCTCAGCTTGAATCCGTGATCCGTAAACAATCCGCTCTTTTGATCCTTACCTTTCGGCCGTCGGAACAGGGCGGTCACCGTGTTCTGGGTCGTCCACAGCGTGAAGGCTTTTGGAAAGGGGATTGGGGCGTCTCGCCAACGGTGCTCTTCGATATAGAAGCGGATTTGGTCGTTGATGGATCTTATGACTGGTCGCGAGTGATTGCGTCGCATCATGATTTCAATGGTGTGCCGGAGGATCTCGATCGCATCTACGAGAGGCTTGCGGTGACACGCGCGCGCGTTGTCAAAATCGCTGTGAAGGCGAATGACATTACAGACTGTATTCCTGTTTTTGAGTTGTTGGATCGCGGGCGCGGCGAGGGACGTGAAGTGATTGCAATCGCGATGGGTAATGCAGGGATTGCGACGCGAGTTCTCGGACCGGCACGCGGCGCGTTTTTGACTTACGGTTCTTTGCAAGATGAGAGTGCCACGGCGCCAGGACAACTCAACGCGCAACAGCTTCGATCTGTTTATCGCATTGACTCGATCAATGAGGAGACGATGATCTGTGGTTTAGTCGGACTTCCGGTAATGCACTCAGTTTCTCCGCACATGCACAATGCCGCGTTCGCGGCGGAGGGTGTTAATGGCGTTTATCTACCGCTGGAAGTGAAAGATATTGACGCGTTCATACGGCGCATGGTCCATCCGTTAACGCGAGAACTCGATTGGAACGTGCTGGGGTTGAGTGTGACGGCGCCGCACAAGTCGAACGTCATGGAGTTGTTAGATTGGATTGAGCCTAAGGCGAAGGAGATCGGCGCTGTTAATACCATCGTGGTTGAGGGTCACGAACTACGCGGATATAACACGGACGTGCACGGCCTGGTTGAGCCGCTGTCGGAGCGGGTTGGGCCACTGGCGAGATCATCTGTGGCGGTGATCGGTGCAGGTGGCGCGGCACGCGCTGCGCTGTGGGCGTTGAGAAGAGAAGGTGCGAAAGTAACGCTATTCGCGCGCGCGCCAATCAAAGCCGCAATACTGGCGCAGTTCTTCGAAGTGCCTTGTGAGCCGCTGGAAGGAGCGTCGTTCGACGGTTATGACGTGGTGATCAACGCCACGCCAGACGCACCCGCTACAGCGGAACAGCTCGCAGGCGCGGGACTGGTTTACGATCTCATTTACAATCCGATTGAAACCGCATTGTTGAAAGAAGCACGCAAGGCCGGATGTGACACGCTCGGTGGGCTGCCGATGCTGGTCGCTCAGGCCCGTCTACAGTTCGAGCTGTGGACCGGCAAAAAACCTTCCGCAGCCGTCATGCACAACGCCGCCGCAGCCGCTCTGGAGCAGTGATCGTTCCTGCTATACTGAAACCGCAGTGAACGATCGTTACAGCAGACAGATCTTATTCAACGGCATTGGCGAAGCGGGTCAGCGCAAACTCCTCGCTGCACGAGCGCTGATCGTGGGTTGCGGTGCGCTCGGCTCCGCGCATGCCGAAGCGCTTTGTCGCGCCGGAGTCGGTAAATTGCGGATCGTTGATCGCGACTTTGTCGAACCTTCGAATCTCCAGCGACAGACAATGTTTACGGAAAGCGACGCCGAGAGACGCCTGCCAAAAGCCGTCGCCGCCGCCAATCACCTGCGCCAGATCAACTCAGAAATCGAAATCGAACCGCACGTCACCGACGTCAACTATTCAAACATCGAACAACTGATCGACGATTGCGACGTCGTCCTCGACGGCACTGACAACTTCATCACGCGCTATCTCATCAATGACGCTTGCGTGAAGCACGAAACAAACTGGGTCTACGGCGCCGCAGTCGGCTCGTACGGCGTAACCATGACCGTTTGTCCGCATCAAACTCCGTGCTTGCGTTGCGTCTTTGAAGAAGCGCCGCCGGCGGCGAGTGCTCCAACGTGTGACACGGCAGGCGTGATCATGCCGATCATCAGCATCGTTTCGGCCGTTCAGATTGCGGAAACTTTGAAGTTGATCACTGGGCGGTTTGACGAACTCCACGGGTCGTTGATGCAGTTTGATGTTTGGCGAAACGAGTGGCGCACGATCAAACTTTCCGCTCCGAACGCAGACTGTCCGACGTGCGGTCTACGCAAGTTTGAAACTTTGTCGCCAGCCTCAGTTGAAACTGCCGCCGTGCTCTGTGGCCGTGATGCAGTCCAGATCTCGCCGTCTCAACCAACTGTCATTAACTTCTCCTCGCTTGCTGAACGACTCCGTCCCGCAGGAGACGTGAAATTCAATGAGTACCTGCTGCGTTTCAAGACTGGACCATTCGAGCTCACCGTCTTTCAGGATGCGCGCTCGATTGTTCGCGGCACGAATGAAATCGCCACGGCTCGCTCGCTCTACGCCAAGTACATAGGAAACTGACCACACGATGATCACCAGAAAACGAAGAAGCATCCCCGTCATAACTACTGTTCTGCTCGTCCTGCTCGCCTTCATCGGTGCGCAGGCGGGACAACCGGCGCTCTGGGAAACCAGCGGCCGCGCCGAACTGCTGAAGGGCGATGCTCGCGGCGTTTCAATCAGCGACACCGGCGTGGTGATGCTTGCGCCCAAACTCAATGAAGTATTCAACACGCAGCAGACATACGTTTGGTCCAGCGCCGTCGACAACCAGGGCAACGTGTTTCTCGGCACCGGACACGACGGCAAGACTTACAAGATCACACCGAACGGCACGGGTTCGCTTCTCTATGACGCGGCTGAGCTTGACGTAACTGCGCTCGCGGTCGGCCGCGACGGGGCGGTGTTCGCTGGAACATCGCCCGACGGCAAAGTCTATCGCATCACACCCGACGGCAAGGCCGACGTCTATTTCGATCCCGGTGATAAATACATCTGGTCTTTGGCCGTGATGTCTGATGGCTCAGTCGCCGTAGGTACAGGCGACAACGGCAAGCTCTATCGTGTTAAGAGTGCGGGCGCTTCCGCTGAATCGTCTTTACTGGTCAACACGACTCAAACTCACGTCATCTCGCTTGCTGTAACTCCTCAAGGCGATCTAATCGCTGGAACCGACTCAGGTGGATTGGTGTTGCGCGTTTCGCCGGAAGGAAAAACGTTCGCGCTGTTCGACACTCAACTTCGCGAGATTCACGCATTAGCGCCAGCGGCCGATGGTTCGATCTACGCGCTCGCATTGAGTGACGCCGCGGCGACTGGCCGGCCACAATCGGCGCCGGCAGTGACGACGCCGCAACCAACCGAAGGCGCAACTCCGACCACTTCCGTCACGATCACAGCGATCGACGAAACCGGCGCACCTATTCAAGGCCAGGGAGCGCCCGCGCGCAGCCGCAACGATGTTTCCACTGCGCGCAGTGCGGTGTTTCGCATTCTTCCTGATGGCGCGACTGACGTGGTGTGGAGTTCGCCAACTGTCACTGCTTTTGCAATCGCACCTTCGTTGCAACCAGGCAGCGTATTGATAGGGACTGCCGATAAAGGTCGAATCTATTCGGTGACGAACGATGGCCGCGACACGTTGTTGTTGCAATCTCCGGAGGGACAGATCTCGTCGTTGTTCGTTAAGAACAATCAGGTCTACGCCGCTTCGAGTAATCAGGGCAAACTGTTTCGCTTCGGCAACGAACTCGTCAGCGAAGGATCGTACGAGTCGCCGGTGAGAGACGCGAAGCTGACTGCATCGTGGGGAAGAATCTGGTGGCGCGGCACGGGCGCTGTTGAGGTGCAAACGCGTACCGGAAATGGCGAACGTCCAGACGCGACGTGGAGTGACTGGAGTGCGCCTTATCGCGATCCTGAAGGGAACCAGATCACGAGTCCGCGAGCTCGCTTCATTCAATGGCGAGCGACCGTGCGTTCCGCTACATCATCACCGGCACCGGCCTGGATCGAAGATGTGAGTGTGGCTTATTTACCCCGCAATGTGGCGCCAGAGGTCCTGTCGATTACCGTGTTGCCGATCGGGGTTGGGTTGCAACAGATGGCGCAGGTCACAGTCGATCCTAATGTGGAGTCGTCTGGACTGGACCCGTCGGTGTTTGGGCCAGTGCCGCAGGTTCCGCCGCGCCGTTTCTATCAACGCGGTGCTCGCTCATTTCAGTGGCAGGCGGAAGATCGCAACTCCGACACGTTGGAATATGCGATCTACTATCGCGCCGTAAATGAGCAGACGTTCAGGTTGTTGAAAGATAAACTGCGCGAGAATTTTTACACCATCGATGGCGCAGCGCTTGCGGACGGGCGTTATGTGATCAAGGTCATAGCCTCTGACGCGCCGGATAATCCGCCCGGTCAGAAGCTTACAGGCGAACGATTGAGCGAGCCGGTAGACATCGATAACACGCCACCGGTCGTCAAAGTGATGGGCCAACCGCAAGTGAATCGCGATTCAGTTCGCGTCGTGTTTTCAGTTGACGATGTCACGGGCAAGGTGAAAAAGGCTGACGCGAGTATCGATGGGGCGGCCTGGACTCCGGTTTTTCCTGATGACGGTATTGCCGATAGCGGGCACGAAGTTTACACCGTGGATTTCGGGTCACTCGGACCCGGCGAGCACACGATCTCGCTGAGATCCTTCGATACAAGCGGGAATGTGGGGACTTTGAGCGTGACCGTCAAGCGTTAGGCTGCTTGCACGATAAGGTGCGAAACAACTCGAAACCGTGCGAATTTTCGAGGGTACTGTTAGACTTTCCACGTAAAAACGCATCTCTCCAAACGGTGCGTTTCTGGCATCTATCTTGCTGCCTCCCTGGATGGCGCGTCTCTTTCTCCCTCCCATGCGCTCAACTTGGCATGAGGAGGCTCAGGGCAAAAAATGATTAGGTTGGTGCGACAATTGGTGGTGCTGGTAATGCTGGTCGTGGTCTCGGCGGGCGCGTTTGCGCAGCGCAAAGACCAAGACAAGCGGCCACCCAAAGAACCGGCGAAGGTTATCGAGAACCGGAAGGATAACCGGCCCCCGCCGCCTAACAACAATCGTCCAAAACCGGACAAACCAAAGAAGCCGTAATTAACAGGCCCGCGAAACTCGCGGGCCTTTTTCCTGCCACAGATCTACACAGATCAGTTTTATAGATTTTTCGATCTGTATAATCTGTGGCTTAAACCGTGTCCAAAATTATTCTTGCGTCCCCGCCGTGTGCGTGAGTTCTACTCATCGATCATCTGTCTTAACGTTTGGGCCAGCAGTAGCGCCGGGTGATCTGGTGGGACCTCGTAGCCGTCTTCGACGTCCCAGATCGCTGAGAGTACGGCTTGCGCGAAGGACCAGCGGAGTGTGCGAGAGCGATCAAGAGGCAGGAGGGTGGTAAGAATTTCCAAACGACGCTTGATGATCGCCGGGTC
>DASZDV010000674.1:0-2548 GCA_035941575.1 Pyrinomonadaceae bacterium | reverse complement strand
ATTATGAAAGGCGTCCTGGATGAAGGCGCGTTGGATGAAGAGTTTATTCGTACGCACACCGTAGGGTTCGAGGATTTTGCGTCCGCGTTGCGAGAGGTATCGTGGGAGGAGATTGTTGCGCAAGCGGCAGTGCCGAGGGATTTAATAGAAAAGGCGGCAGAGATCTTTAGTAAATCAAACCGCACCATCTTTTGTTGGGCCATGGGGCTGACGCAACATCGCAACGCGGTGGCGAACATCCAGGAGATCGTGAATCTGATGCTGTTGCGTGGCCAGATAGGTAAACCGGGCGCGGGCTTGTGTCCCGTACGCGGCCACAGCAACGTGCAGGGCGATCGGACAATGGGCATCTGGGAGCGGCCGACGGAAGCTTTCCTCGATCGACTCGGCGCGGAATTTGGTTTCGAGCCGCCACGCAATCATGGCTTTGACACGGTGAATGCGATTCAGGCCATGCACGATGGACAAGCGAAGGTCTTCTTCGCACTTGGCGGCAATTTTCTTTCTGCGACACCTGACACAGACTTCACCGCCGCCGCATTGCGCCGTTGTCGCTTGACGGCTCACGTCTCGACGAAGTTGAATCGTTCGCACCTGGTCACCGGAGATCGCGCACTGATTCTTCCGTGCCTGGGACGGACTGAGATCGACATGCAAGAAACTGGACCTCAGTTTGTGACGACGGAAAACTCGATGGGCGTGGTCCAGATGTCGCGCGGTTCACTCGAACCTGCATCGCCGGAGCTTCTGAGTGAACCACAGATCGTCGCGAGACTTGCGAAGGCGACGTTTGAACACCGGACGACAGTGGATTGGGATCAATTCGCGTCGAACTACGATCTGATCCGGGAAGGGATTGAGCGAGTGGTGCCCGGGTTTGAAAACTACAATGCTCGCGTACACGAGGCGGGCGGATTCTATTTACCGAATGCCGCGCGGGAGCGGATCTTTAATACTCCGTCAGGCAAAGCGATGTTCACAGTTCACCCGTTGCCGGAGCATAAGCTCGAGCCGGGACAGTTTTTGATGATGACAATTCGCAGTCACGATCAGTTTAATACTTCCGTTTACAGCGCGAACGATCGCTATCGTGGCATTGCTGGTAACCGGCGCGTGGTGTTCCTGAATCAGCAGGACCTTAAATCGTCGGCGTTGAAGGATGGGCAGGTCGTGGATCTTGTCAGTCATTTCAACGGCGAAGAACGGATCGCTCGCGGGTTTAGAGTTGTGCCTTACGACATTCCAAGTGGATGTGCGGCTACTTACTTTCCCGAAGCAAATGTTTTAGTCCCCGTGGGCAGCGTGGCTGAGAAGAGCAATACCCCCGCTTCAAAGTCGGTTGTCATCAGTATCAGAACAAACCATGCGACGGAGGAATCGGAGCAGTCATGACCCCTGTTTTAACGAAGCGAAAACCGGCCACGAAGCGAGCGGCTGAAAAGAAAAAAGGGCAGGCGGGACGCCTGCGGTCCCAGGGAAAAGCGCGCCCCTCGAAGCAGGCGTCAAGTTCCCGTCAAAACGCGAAGGCAAAACTTTACGCGAGTCTCGTGGTCCAATTGTTGAGCCTGCTCAAAGGCGAGCATGACTTCATTGCTAACGCCGCAAACTTCAGCGCGCTGTTGTTCAATTCGCTTCCGAAGGTGAATTGGGCGGGCTTTTACTTTTTGCGTGGTGACGAGTTGGTGCTTGGTCCATTCCAGGGAAATCCAGCGTGTGTGCGCATTCCGATGGGCAAAGGCGTCTGCGGAGTCGCAGCGCAACAGTGCGAAACGATTATCGTGCCGAACGTTCACGAGTTTCCGGGACACATCGCGTGTGATGTTGCTTCAAACTCGGAGATCGTTGTGCCGTTGTTTGACGGCGAACGTCTGTTGGGTGTGCTCGATCTGGATAGCACTGTTATCGGAAGGTTTGACGATCAGGACGCGGAAGGATTGAACGAGCTGGTGACGGTGTTTGTCGGGCACGAAGAAGGATTGATCGATGATCACAATTAGGCAATCAAATCAACGTGGGCATTTCGATCACGGATGGCTTAATACCTATCACACGTTCTCGTTCGATCAGTACTACGACCCACGGTACATGGGCTTTCGCACTCTGCGCGTGATCAATGAAGACTTCGTTGCTTCCGGCCGCGGTTTTCCAAAACACGGTCACCGCGACATGGAGATCATCACCTACATTCTTGAAGGTGCGTTGAAGCACGAAGACAGCATGGGCAATGGTTCCGTGATTCGTCCAGGCGACGTGCAGCGAATGACCGCCGGAACGGGTGTGCGACACAGCGAACAAAATGCGTCCGACCGCGAATCGGTGCACCTGCTGCAGATCTGGATCCTGCCTCACACGACCGGTCTCGAGCCCGGTTACGAACAGAAAGCGTTTACTGAAGAAGAACGGCGCGGCAACTTACGGTTGATCGCATCAGAAGACAGTCGCGATGGCTCAGTGAAGGTCCATCAGGACGTTAGTTTGTTTGCATCGATACTGCCGGCCGGCGGCGAAGTTAACCGGCAGATGGATCCGCTTCGTTACGCCTGGATTC
>DASZDV010000673.1:0-4768 GCA_035941575.1 Pyrinomonadaceae bacterium | reverse complement strand
TCATCGAGGATGCCACTTGCCTTCACGTAGTTGGGATCTTGTAAGACCTCGGGGCTGATTCCGGAGGACAGAAGCTCGTCGTCGCTGATCCGCACGATCGACTCCACGCCGTCGCGCAGGTTGCGCCAGTACTCATGCGTGTCGCGGGCGCCAGGAAAGCGGCCGGCCATGCCGATGATGGCTATATCTGAGTCGTCGAAAATTTCTGACGTATTCATCGCTAATTTGTTCGGGCTTAAGACCGATGTGTTTCGTGGAGCCTAGAGATATTGTTTTGAGCTTACGAGTGTGAGAGTTTGAGCGCGGTCTCGTTCAACGTCTTCGCCGCGTCGTTCCAATGCTGTGTCTGCGCTCGTTTCTGATTCATAAAATTGCGCCACTGACTACGCAAGTTCGTGACGCACGATTCGAGTGAGTCCGCACCTGGTCCACCTCCATAGTTCGTCGCTCCTGCAACTGCCGCCGGATCCAGGCCTGCGAGTGAAACGTCTACGTTCTTCTCTTCTCGCCAGCGAGCGGCAAGCTGATTGAGCGGCTCCTGTCCATTCTGGACGGCGCTACTGATGAGCGAACCGACAAGATGATGAGCGTTTCGGAAAGGCATACCCGTTTCCGTTACCAGCCGATTCGCAAACTCTGTGGCCGGTGTATATCCATCTATCGCTCTCTGCAGCATCGCCGCTGGTTGTGGCTTTGCTCCGGCAACCACAAGTCGCGCGAGAATCAATGCTTCGGTGAGGCTCTGCAAAGCATTCCAGACAGGACTGACGGCTTCCGTGCCTACGCTGATCGAATTGGTGAACGGTTTGGCATGCATCGCCGTCGCGGAGCTGACAAATGCACCCAGGACGATCGCACTACGTCCCTGTACATGCTCGAGCAGATACGGGTTTCGCTTCTGCGGCATCATTGAGCTCGAACCGACCAGTTGATCGGGCAACGAAAGAAAACCGAATTCCGCTGTGGTCCACAATAAGAGATCAGATGCGAGCCGGCTCACCGTGACGCCCAGAACCGACGCCCCAGCAAGAACGCGCAGAATTAGATCGCGCGAGGCGACTGCATCAATTGAATGTGAGACTGCGCGCTCGAAGCCGAGCAGCGTTGTCGTTCGTTGCGGGTCAATCGGTAGAGAAGTTCCACCGACGGCGCCCGCACCCAACGGGCAATCATTCAATCCCGCGAATGCCTCAAAGATGCCATTGATATCTCGATCCAGAGCAGAGGCAACGCCCGCGAGGTAGTGACCGTAGCTAACAGGCACTGCCGGTTGATAATGCGTATACGCAGGCATGACAACACCGCCATATCGGCTCGCTCTGCGAATCAGCACCGCCTGCAGTCTTAAGACTTCACGAAGCAGGCGTAGATAAGGAGTGCGCAGCCGTAGTCGCAGAGTGGTCGCATTGAGATCGTTGCGCGAACGCGCGGTGTGAAGCACGCCTCCGACGTCGTCGCCCAGTCGCTTCATCAGAAGATCTTCATACGCCAGGTATAGACCACGCGGCGCTTGCACGTTTGCGAGCGGCGCGAATCCGCTCGCTTCGAGCTCACCGATCTCGGACAACAAACGGCACGCCGCCGCTTCACTAATGATCTTGCACTCGCACAGCATGATGACGTGCGCACGATCGACCCGCGCGACGTAGCTCAACTCAGCCGCAACGCTTTCTCCACTCGTCTGTCCAAACAGAATGCGACGAGCGGAGGGCGACACTGTATGCAAAATCCGTCCGGTGTTTTCCAATTGATAATCCCTAAGCCTTACGCGGCTCGATGATGAGACTGACTGCGCTGTGTGCAGCCTCCGCAGCCCTAACTGCCTGCTCTTGTGTTGAGGCGCGCGCAATGACATGCCCGACCCGGTCACGAAAATCACCGTTACGCCGCATCTCCGTTCCGAGCGGAGAATAAATTTTCACTTCCGCTATGCCGGCGATACTCTGCGCCTGGTCCAACCCTTCAACTCGGGACAAGATGCCCTCTTCAGTTGAGAGGATAAATCGTATCGAGGTGTAGTCTTGGCAAGAGCGTTTTAATTCCGGCTGCTCTCCCACTACCAGCATGATCGTTTCGGAAATGAGATCGATCCCGGAAGATAGTCGGACCAACTCGGGAATGTATCCGCCTGCTAACCGAGGGTTCACCTCGATGATTTGTGGACCACTCTCGGTCAGTCGCAATTCAATATGCGCCGGGCCCCATCCCAATCCGAGCGCCGCCAGAGACTGTTGCGCAATGTCCTCGATCGCTTTCTTCGTTGCGGGGGAAAGTTGAGCCGGATAGTCATGGCCCACCTCGACGAAAGTCGGTAACGGTCCCAGATGTTTTTGCGTGATGCCGATGACGTGTAGATCAAAAGTCTCAACTGAGTATTCCTGACCTGAGGCGACTGATTCGACCAGGATGCGACGCGCCAGCGGTGCCCCACGCTCGTTCTGCCGTTGGCTTAGCAATCGCGCAGCGTGGGCACGCACTTCGTCAACACTCGAACAAAGCTTTACACCGACGCTTCCGGAGCCACTCACGGGTTTGACGATGACGGGTAAACCTAACTCCTGTGCCGCAGTGACCGCACTCTTGATCGAAGTGGCGAGCCGGAACGCGGGCATCGCCACACCTGCCTTTTCCAATCGTTGCCTCTGTTTGAATTTGTCGCGGCAGGCGCGAACTGCATCCGGAGATGGCCCAGCGAGACTGAGTCGACGAGCAATGCTCGCAGCCATGGAAACGAAATACTCAGAGCTTGAAGTAACTCCCGCTAGTCCAGCGCCCGGTGCAAGCCGCCGGCACGCGTCGAGCAACGACAATTCCGTCCCTGTGTCCACCTGAAGAGTGTCGAGGCCATCCTGCGAGACGTAGCTATAACGAGCAGGATTGTCACTCAACAGGATCGGTCGAAACCCTTGCTGCGATGCGGCGCGAGCGAAGAGCCGTCCAGTTCCGCTCGTGTTGCTCTCAACGAATGCCAGCCACTGATTCATGATTCTTCACAACCGAAAAAGGAGCGCCCATTACTTGTTCATAAGTGCGACGGTCCCAATCCATGCAGGACCATTCCCTTCGCGCCTCGAGCGGATGATCGACGCGCACCGGCGATTCGGGTAACTGATCGAGCCAGAGATTTTGCTCGTGCAACCACGCGTCGTTGTAGACGGTATCCTGATACCGGTAACCCTCGTCAGGCAGAACTACGACGACAGTACCGCCAGGATTTCGCCTGGCCCACCATTGCGCTACCAAATAAGCAGTGCCACTTGTTGGTCCCATGTAAAGCGCGTGTTTTTTATGAAGCACACGCGTCGCGGTCAAACCTGCAGCGGCATCAACCCAATGGATTTCGTCGAAGGCTGAGTGATCGACGTTTGGCGGCATAAGACTATTGCCAAGGCCGCGCAGTGTTCGCTTTTGATCAGGTTGCCCGAAGATAACGCTTCCGTGAGTGTCGACTCCGATCACCGTCAGGTGTGGAAAGAGAAGCCGCAGGTACAGACTGGTGCCGCACATTGATCCGCCTGAGCCAACCGTGCCGACGAGGCAATCGATCTTCCCGATAGCTTCAGTGAGCAACTCGGCGAACGGCGCATAGGCGCCGGGGTTATGCGGATTGCTGTATTGCGCGGGCCAGAAATGTTTTGGGTGGGCGGCCTGCACCTCGGCCATACGATCAAGTCGCGCCTGCTGGAAACCGCCAGTCGGAGACGGTTCGCGAACTATCTCGACTGTCGTACCCAAATCCTCGAGTCGTCGTTGCAGCGGCGGATCGATCGCGGGATCGCTGACGAGGATCAATTTGTAATTTCGCAATTTGCACAACATCGCGAGCGCCAAACCGAATGTACCGGAGGTCGTCTCGATAATGACGCTGCCCTCGTGGAGCAGACCTGCATCGCGGGCGCGATCGAGAATGAAACGCGCCGGCAGAAGTTTCATCAGGAAAAACGCTGCACCGTATAGATTACTGTCGAGTCGAATCAATTTCGGCAATACGGCTGACTCGACTACCGTTGGAGCTATTTTGTTAATTCGCATTACCTTTACCATTCGCGGCCTTCTTTGCGTGCGCCGAACCCATTCGCGCTGGTTTGAAAAACCCACATGTGCTTGATTCCCAGTGTCGCGAACAGAGTTTGGGCATGGTCGATACGGTCGTCTTTCGACGGATCGTCGGGATCGAACAACAGTCCCGCAATCGTTCCCGTGTGCGCTACCTGGAGACCTAGCGCACCCACCTGTACTGAGATTTCTTTTAGTTCATAGAAGTGCGGCGTCGGCAGATACTGCTGATTGATCGCGGCGCTGGCTGTGGCTACCTGGCCCAGCAGTGGAGCACTCCGAAGATAGACGGCCCTTCGCAACAGTCCGACCATCGGTCTAAAGGCTTCAATCTGCCACCACGAGTAACGCGCCGGAGCGAAAGCGATCGTGTCAACGCCGTTCCCATTCGAACTGGTGTTGAACCCGAGGACTTCAAGCCTGGGAAGCGAGCTTCTGAAGTCTTCAACGACGATCCCTTCGCGTTGCGCGAAGAGCACCATTCGCTCGCCGAACATCGTGGCATCACAGGCGGTTTCAGCGCGCACAGCCAGAGTCGCAACCTTATGAGGACTCAAACGCTCGTTCAGAGCATTGGCGGTTGCGCGGATCGCGGCTGTCACATCGCTCGTGGAAGAACCGAGTCCCCAGCCGACGGGAATGCTGCTGTGTATCTGTACTTTCCCACCACAGTTGTGTTTCCCCAGACTGCTCAATGTCAATTCGACGGCGC
>DASZDV010000672.1:0-5060 GCA_035941575.1 Pyrinomonadaceae bacterium | reverse complement strand
CGGACCGCGGGTGTCGGTATAAACGGCGATCGTTGCCGCTGAATGCTTATCACGCTACTCATCTCCTCCTTTTACGATGTCTGCACGCCTCATCTGTCTGCGTCGCGCGAGCCGTTTTCTGACCAATCGCTTCTTTCTACTTAACATCATTTCCACTCCCTCCACCGTGTAACGAAGTTAGCAGGTCTGTAGTGTGGAAACTATTATACGGAGGGAAAGGCGCCACTATACTTTGGTATAGGGAGAGCAGTTTACTTAGTGACGATTATGAGTAAACGGCTGAGTCCGTGAGGACGGGTCGGCGGGCTCGCATGATGTGGAGCGCATATTGCGCATCGTTGACCCGCTACAAGGTTAGGTGCTGACCGCGGTGCCGTTACTCGCTGGCAAGGTGAACTGAAAAGTGGATCCCGCGCCATCATTCGGGGTGGCCCACAAACGACCTCCGTATGCCTCGATCGTGGTCCGGCTAATCGAAAGGCCCATGCCGAGCCCATGTTGCTTCGTTGTATAGAAGGGATTAAAGAGTTGAGAGGCATGCTGATCATCGAAGCCCACACCACTATCCTGCACACTGACGAGCACACTTCCGGTGTCGTATCGAAGCGATTTAATCAGGAGCTGGCGAGGTCCACTGACACTAGTCATAGCTTCGATGGCGTTAATCACCAGGTTCAAGACCACCTGCTGCAACTGAACTTGGTCCGCAAGTACGGGCGGTAAATCATCTGCTAATTCGGTCTGCACCTTCACGCGATTTCTTCGCAATTCAGCCGGAACCATCGCGATTACATCTTGTATGAGCTCGTTGATATTTACTCTCGTTTTTTCCGGAGCAGCTTTCCTGAAGAACGCACGAATACGTCCTACCACTTCACTTGCCCGGTGGCCATCCTTCACCATGCGCGTCACTGTTTGCCTGGCCTCTTCCACATTCGGAGGCTCGTTCGAAAGCCAACGCAGACACGCGTTGCCGTTAGTGACGATCGCAGCCAGCGGTTGATTCACCTCGTGAGCAATGGACGACGTCAATTCACCCATAGTGGTAACACGCGCAATGTGAGCCAGCTCGGTTTGCGTTTTTTGGAGATCCTCCTCGGCCCGCTTGCGCTCGGTGATGTCCATTATTGTGACCAAAACACTATCAAGTTTGCCGGGCTGAGCAGGAAACGTGATCGCAAAGAGGACGGTAAGTCTGTGCCCGTTGAGCGTTTGAAGAACGGTTTCCGCTTCAAAAGAAGTTCGTCCTTCGGCGAGTGCGATCAGTTCCCCCGCAAAGACTTCCTCTGTCTCAGGCAGGAATATTTTGTCCAGGGAAACGAGCAGCTCAGCTTTGCTATCTGCATTAAATAACTTGACGGTTGCACTATTGACGTCAATCACCTTCACAAGCGGAACAGTTTTCTTTACAAACTCGGGATGCGCAGTGACGTACTTCCGAAAATCGTCAACACCCGTCGCTTTCAGCTCGTCGATGATGGTTTTGACCCCTGAAAAATCCTCTTCCCAGATAGAGACTCCCGCGGCGTCGAAGATATAGCGGTAGCGTCTTTCGCTCTCCCGCTGTTCCTCCTCCACGCGCTTGCGCTCAGTGATGTCCTCGCACGCGATCAGGATCACCGGACCGTTCTTCAAAACCACGGCGCGGGCTGTTTCGCGCACCCAGAGCATCGTGCCGTCATTGCGAACTTTGCGCGCTTCCCAGTTCATCGAGCGGTTCAGTTGATCGAAGCAACGGGCCACATTCCTTCGGACCGTCTCGCGGTCAGCCTCATAAAAAACGTTCAGCACAGGGCTTCCCACCAGTTCGCCGGGCGTATAGCCGAGTTGCTCGGCGCCGAAGGCGTTGACGGAAAGGGTGATCCCGGTCGCGTCGACCATGAAGTACATGGTTGGGTTGTTCTCGAACGCCGCCTTCCACTGCTCCTCACTCTCGCGCAACGCCTCCTCGGCCCGCCTGCGTTCGGTGATGTCGTTGTTGGTCTCCAGGATCGCGATCGGCTTTGCGTCCTCGTCACGTTGCAAAGACCAGCGGCTCGCGACGACAACCTTGCTTCCGTCGCGCTTCGTATGTATCAACTGTCCTTCCCAGCGGCCGGTACGGAGTAACGTTTCATTGATCCTCTCCAGCTCTACGGGAAAGATTGTCTGTGTGAGTTCGTGAGTAACGCGTCCGACGGCCTCTTCCGGTTTCCAGCCGTACAACTCCTCAGCGCCGCGGTTCCAATACGTGATCACATCATTCATGTCGCGCGCGAAGATGGTGTCGTGCGTGAGGTCAAGCAGATCGGCACGCTGACGCAACATCTCCTCTACGCGGCGACGTCCTGCAATCTGAGTTTGCAGTTTCTCATTAGCCTGCTTTAAGTCGCTGGTGCGTTCCTGAACCTTCGCCTCCTGCTCGTCACGAGCACGACGGAGCAACGTTTCAGCACGCCGGCGAACGGCACTCCAGGAGCTGACCATGACCGCGGAAATGAAAAACACGAGCAATTGAGGTAAGTGAGAAAGGTTGAACTTGAAACTGTAAAGGGGCTCAAGAAAAAAGTAGTCAATGCAAAGTGTGGCCAATGAGGCCGCCAATAACCCTGGTCCCATGCCTCCGAACCACGCGCTCAGGATAATTGCGAGGAAAAATAGCGGAGCGAAAAGAGCGTCGGATTGCAATAGCGTTGTCGTCACTAATGCAACCGCAACGCACACGACAGCGAGTGCATAACGACCAATCGCCGCCACACCACGCGATTTTGGAACGTCAGGTCCGGACATCCTCACCTCCTGAGTTTTTAGGTTGACGACGATGACTGTGCGGTAGTTTACACGAGAAATCAGTGTGTACAACCGGCTCAACGCGGCTTCGCTTTCAAAATGCTGCTGCGCTTTTCGTGCGTTTGCGTTGAACCTATCGAATGGCAAAATTACGAAAGTCTAAACACACCAGTAGCACGTATAAACAAGCGAGGAGGTAAACCATGAGAGGAAAATTTCTTCATAAAATTGGAGCACTCATTCTAACGGTGGGCATGCTTTCCGGTGTCGCGGTGCTAGGCAGCAGCACAGCACAAGCGCGACACAGGAGAGTGGTCGTCGTACCGGAAGTTCGCATCGGACGTCCGTATCACCGGCATTGGCACCACTGGCGTTACCGCGGATGGTAACGGGAGTTCCATTGCAAAACGGAATGCCGCGAGGTTACTCGCGGCATTTCAGTTTTTGGGACGTAGTGCCGAGCGCAGCAAACAGCAGGTTCACGCAAGATCGTGAAAGCACAACAACCTGCCACTGCGTACTATCTTCCGGCGATTGTAGCTGACTTGTAGCGGCGGCACTGCGTGGCCGCACCTGCAAACTGAGATTGCACATATGAATGATTCAACTGAGGAGAAGGTTGAAACCGGCGCTGATGAATCAGCGGAACCCGCCCGTCCGGTATCGAGGAGACGACGCCACGCGTGGCTGTGGGTTTTGCTGCTCGTCCTGGCAAGTGGGTTTTTACTCTTCTACCGTCACGGCCGCGCCGAACGCAACCCCGCAGTTATCCCACCTTCACCTCCGGCGATCTCGATCGTAACTGCCACTGCGCAACAAGGCAGCATCGGTATCTATGTCAATGCGCTCGGTTCCGTGACACCGCTTACGACGGTGACGATCAAGAGCCGCGTGGATGGGCAACTCATGACGGTCAATTACCGCGAAGGTCAATCCGTTCGCGAAGGAGACGTGCTTGCCGAAATCGATCCGCGGCCGTTTGAGACGCAGTTGACTCAGGCAGAGGGGCAGCTTGCGCGCGACCAGGCTCTTCTCAACAACGCGCTCGTGGATCTCGAGCGTTACCAGACCGCCTACAGCAAGAATGCGATCCCCAAGCAGCAACTCGACACACAGGCCGCAACGGTCCGACAGTACGAGGGCACCGTCAAGAACGATCAGGGATTGGTCGACAATGCGAATTTGCAGCTCGTCTATTGTCGCATCACCGCGCCCACATCGGGCCGTCTTGGTCTGCGCTTAGTGGACCCCGGAAATATCGTCCACGCCACCGACACTAACGGGCTTTTAGTGATAACGCAGATGCAACCCATGACGGTGGTTTTCAGCCTCGCGGAAGATGATCTGCCGCGAATCCAGGAGCAATTGCGCCGGGGCCATCGCTTGTCAGTCGACGCATTTGATCGTACGCAGCAGAAAAAGATCGCGACCGGATCGCTGCTGAGTCTGGACAATCAGATCGATACGACCACGGGAACGCTCAAGCTGAAAGCGGTCTTCCCAAACAAAGACAACTCCCTGTTTCCTAATCAGTTCGTGAACGTGAGACTACTCGTGGCGACGCAGAACGGAGCAATTTTGATTCCGACTGCCGCGATTCAGCGAAACGCAGACAGCGCATTCGTATATCTCATAAAACCCGACCAAACGGTAGCGATGCAAAATGTGTCGGTAGGAACGACCGATGGCGATTTAACAGCAGTCGGGGGTTTGCGCCCTGGCGACACGATTGCGGTTGATGGATTCGACAAGTTGCAAAATGGCGTCAAGGTCATCGCCCGCCAACCGGAGAAGACCAGTAGCGCGAGGACCACGCGATGAGCCCGTCCCGCCCTTTCATATTGCGGTCCGTCGCTACCTCGTTGTTGATGGCCGCGATTCTTCTTGCCGGTATCGTGGCCTATAAACAACTGCCGGTTTCCGCCTTGCCGGAGGTCGACTATCCCACCATCGAAGTGATCACCTTCTACCCGGGAGCGAGTCCGGATGTGATGGCTTCCGCAGTAACCGCGCCGCTCGAGCGTCAGTTCGGTCAGGTTCCAGGACTTAATCAAATGACGTCTACCAGCTCCGGGGGCTGTTCGCTGATCACGTTACAGTTCTCGCTGGACTTAAACATCGACGTTGCCGAGCAGGAAGTACAGGCAGCAATCAATGCCGCACAAAATCTGCTGCCCAATGATCTGCCAGCGCCGCCGATTTACAGCAAGACGAACCCGGCTGACGCGCCAGTGATGACCCTGGCACTAGTCTCTGACTCAATCCCGCTGACGAAGGTACAGGACCTCGCT
>DASZDV010000671.1:0-4488 GCA_035941575.1 Pyrinomonadaceae bacterium | reverse complement strand
CAGGTTCACGAAGAAAATCTCGTTAGGCTCGAACGTCGCGTCGCCGTTAACGGTGACGTCGAAGGTGTAGCTTGTCTGGCCCGACGGAATGGTCTGAGCCAGCAAAGTCTTCGCGACGTAATCGTTGTCGGCAGTTGTCGCGGTGTTGTTTTGCGTGGCGATGTCGAAGGTCACGCCACCCGCCGGTGCGGGCGCTGACAAGCTGACGGTGAAGCTGGCCGTCACCGTCCCGCTATTGCCTTCAGTGACTGTCGCGTCGCCAACCGAAATATTTACGTTGCCGCCACCGTGTGCTGTAACGGAAAGATCATCGACTGCCAATCCGTGATCGTTATTGGCGTGGTCAATATCCCGCCAGCGAAGCCATACCTCTTGTCCTGGGGCGACCGTCAGTGAAATCGTCGACGACTTGGCAGTGCGGTTTGCCGCCGCGTTTCCATCCAGTGCGGCGCCGACTGTCGTACCAAAGGTCGGGCTGGTGAAGTCCAGTGCGTCTTGATCGACCCAACCGGTGGAAGGTGTGTTGATGGTCGTGATAGCGCCCGCATTCGCGACCTGGTATTGAAAGTCCGCGGTCTGCGCAATGGAAGGAGTTGCATTACTAGACCCGCCAGTACGCCACTGCTCGCCGTTGTAGCTGACGTCGAGTGAGGTAATCGTGTTGCCGGTGTTGTTTACAAATCTCGCACCCCAAAAGACGGTTCCTGTACCGCCGGAGCCAACGGAGCCAAGGGCGCGGTCAGTAACAGGGTTCGTTCCAGCTACACCAAAACTGTAAAGCGCGCCGGTATTTGACGAACCGGTTCCCGAGTTGTAGGTGGTCCTCGAAGAATACCAACCCGGTATGGTGGAGTTATCTGTCCACGCGAGGCCTGTTCCCGTTGAAGCCAAGGTGTCAAAGTTTTCGGTCAACGGGGATTCTAGGGTGGTGATACTTCCATTGTTGGTTAGTGCAGAAGAAGGCGACGCGATGAATGAAATCGCAATTGCAGTTACGAGAAACAGAGATAAAGCCAACACACGTCGAGTAGAGTGAAGGGGGCTGATGAAGCGCATACGTATCTTCCTTTTGAGAACTAAAATTAAACAAACTCCGCACGTTAAAGTTATTGAGAGGATTACCGGAGGTTTATATTGAGGCCGGTATGGAAATGGTGCGTGACTTTTATCAGTTCTACAGGGGTCGGTCAAGCCGCTAAGCCGCGTAAAACCGGCGACCGCAAAAGATTTCTTCAACTGTTAACACCACATTCAACAGCAAGCTGACAACTGCCCCGACAGACAGGCATAATGCGTCTCACGGAGGAACAACGGTCTCCCTTGATTATCCAGTCGATTGAACTGCGCGAAATCCGCCTGCCGCTGATCCATTTCTTCGAAACAAGCTTTGGCCGTACTACCGAACGTCGTATTCTGCTGGCACGTGTCAGAGACGCCGACGGCGCCGAAGGTTGGGGTGAATGCACCGCCGGTGAAGAACCGTTCTATAGCAACGAGTGGACCGAGAGCGCGTGGTCAACACTCTGCGAGTTTCTTGGTCCAATGGTCGTCGGTAAGCAGGTCAACAACGCAGCCGGCGTGTTTTCTTTGATGAATCCCGTGCGTGGTCATCGCATGGCGAAAGCCACGATCGAAACCGCGTGCTGGGACCTTGAAGCGAAAAAGCTTGGCGTGGCTTTGTGGAAGCATCTCGGCGGCAGACGTCGCGAGATCGCTTCCGGCGTTTCTATAGGCATTCAGGAAACACTGGATATTCTGCTCGAAAAAATTCGTACGGAAGTCGACGCGGGTTATCAACGTATCAAGATCAAGATCAAACCGGGTTGGGACGTTTCGATCATTGCGCGCGTGCGCCGGGAGTTTCCAAACATTCCGTTAATGGGTGATGCGAACTCAGCTTACACGCTCGCCGACGTTTCACTGTTCAAGGAGCTGGACCGCTTCAAGTTGATGATGTTCGAGCAACCGCTGGCCCATGACGACATCTTCGATCATGCAAGGTTGCAACAGCAGATAGATACGCCAATCTGTTTAGATGAGTCGATCCGGACGCCGGAAGATGCAGCGCACGCGATCGGTTTGGGTTCATGCAAGATTATCAACGTGAAACTCGGCCGCGTCGGCGGCCACGCGCAGGCGAAACTTGTCGAACAGGTCGCGCGTGAGAACCACGTTCCAGTTTGGTGTGGCGGTATGTTGGAATCGGGAATCGGACGCGCTCATAACATCGCGATGTCTACGCTCGAGGGTTTCAGTTTACCTGGCGACGTTTCCGCCAGCGCTCGTTATTGGGAAGAAGACATTATCGAACCACCCGTGAGAGTAAGTGCAAACGGGACAATCAAACCCCCCGAGGCACCGGGAATCGGATTCGAATTAAACCTGCCGCGCATAGAAGCTTTGACTGTTCGCAAGCAAACGATCAACTCATGACCAGCCAACTCATCTCATCTTCAGTCGCACACCAGATTCTCGAAAGACTTCAAACACGCCAGGGCGAAATCGAATCGTTGATTCGCGCGTTGGTTGAAATTGAATCGCCTTCGGGAGATGAGAACGGCAGTCGCGCAGTGGTAGATCGGCTGGCGAATGCCGCGCGCAGTTTGGACTGTGTTTACGATGTCGAACGTGTAGACGTGCACAACTTTGGTCAACATCTCGTCATCAGGGCTTTCAAACACGCAAGCAGTGCCGGGCAGATTCTGGTTGTAGGACACACCGATACCGTTCATTCGCGCGGTTCGCTCGCGGAACGTCCATGGAGAAGAGACAGCGCGAGGGCTTATGGGCCAGGGGTGTTTGATATGAAAGCCAATTGCGCGTTGGCGATCGAAGTGTTGCGCACGTTGTCTGAGTTGAACGCGCCGCCGCGATTTGGCGTGACTGTGGCGTTGACCTGCGATGAAGAGGTTGGCAGTGCGTCCGGATGGCCGTTGCTTGAGCGAGTCGCAAAAGAGCAGACCACACATTATGCATTCGTGATGGAACCGCCGGCGCCTGGAGGGCGCGTAAAAACGGGACGAAAGGGAACGGGCATCTACGCGATAAAGGTCGAAGGAAAAGCCGCGCATGCGGGACTCGAACCGGAAAAAGGCGCGAGCGCGATTCTCGAGCTGGCGCGCCAGACCGAGCGCCTTCATGCGTTGAATCTTTCGCGTACGGGGATCACGTTGAACGTCGGCGTAATTCATGGCGGAACGCGATCGAACGTTGTTGCTGCACACGCCGAAGGCGAGATTGACGTGCGGTTCTCGACGGAAGCAGAGTCGCAAGAGATCGATCGCATTTTGTCCACTCTCGAACCAGTCGATGAGCGTACGAAAGTGTTTGTGTCAGGCGGAATCAATCGCCCGCCGCTCGAACGCACTCCGGCAGTAATCGAACTCTTCGAAACGGCCCGCGGTGTTGCTGCACATCTTGGCTTCGAACTCGGCGAAGCGCAGGTCGGCGGCGCGTCTGACGGAAACTTTCTCGCGGCGATGGGGATTCCAGTGCTTGACGGACTTGGAATCAGCGGTGACGGCGCTCATGCCGTACACGAGCATATCGAAGTGGATGATATCCCCCGTCGAGGAGCACTGATAGCTGGTTTACTTCTGTCAGTGTAGTCTGTGTCCATCTGGGCCAATGTTGATCGCAACCTGGAATGTCAACTCGATCCTTGCACGGATGCCGCACGTCATGCGGTGGCTCGACGACGTCAAACCCGACGTGCTTTGCATGCAGGAGACGAAGTGCACTGACGACAAAGTGCCGACGGCTCTTTTCCAGGAGCGCGGATATCACTGCCACCTCTTCGGCCAGCAGTCGTACAACGGCGTTGCGATTCTCACGCGCGGCGTGTGTGAGACGAGTCATCGCGGTTTTCCGAATGACAATGGTGAAGCTCAGTCTCGACTAATTACGACTCACTTCAACGGCATCAGCATCGTTAACGTTTACATTCCAAACGGCCAGATGGTCGGATCCGAAAAGTTTCTCTTCAAGCTTGGATGGATGAGACGTCTGCGAGAATTTTTTGAGAATAATTACGACAAAAACTCGCCGGTGTTGTTATGCGGCGACTTCAACGTCGCTCCTGAGGAACGCGACGTTCACGATCCGAGACTCTGGACCGGCCGGATCATGTTCAGTGAACAGGAGCGCGCGGCTTTAGGAGAGATCAAACAGTGGGGATTCACCGACGCGTTTCGTTTACACACCGAAGCGGGCGGGCAATTCACATGGTGGGATTATCGCGCGGGAGCGTTTCGTCGGAACCTGGGACTACGCATCGATCACATCTGGATCACTGACTCACTCGTGCCGCGTAGCATGCGAACGTGGATCGACATTGAACCACGCAAATGGGAGCGCCCTTCGGATCACGCTCCCGTGCTTGCCGAGTTTACTTAGCCACAAAAGGCACAAGAAGCACAAAACAGTAGAGGTATCACTGGTCTACTGAAATGTCTTTGTGCCTCTTGTGCCTTTTTGTGGCTTTAGTTC
>DASZDV010000670.1:0-3418 GCA_035941575.1 Pyrinomonadaceae bacterium | reverse complement strand
GAAGTTTTTTATTACTTGTACTTAGTCACGGCGCTCGAGCAACTGCTCTATGGCTCGAGCGAGATTTGTGAAGCCGATCCCGACGCGAGTTTACAGATTTCCGAAGTGCGTAAGTCAGAAGCGGAAAGTTTGCTGCGTGCGTACGGCGTGCGCGAAGGTGAACCTATCGTGGCGCTGTGTCCGGGTTCGATCAACAGCCGGGCCAAACGCTGGCCGGCCGAGGCTTACGCAGCGTTAGGCGATCGACTGATTGACTCGCGCAAGCAAGTATTGCTGATCGGTTCGGCGGACGAAGCCGATGTAACGCAGGAAGTGACGAATCAGATGCGTCTCAAGCCAGTAGTGTTAACAGGAAAGACTTCGTTGGACCAGATCACGGCCGTGCTTTCGCTGGTGGATCTGGTGGTAACAAACGATACGGGTCCGGCTCACATCGCGGCTGCACTCGGACGTGCAACACTCGTGATCTTTGGACCAACCAATCCTTTGACGACTCGTCCCTTTGCGCCTGAAGCAGAGATCTTGCGACATCCGCCGGACTGCGCGCCGTGTATGTTGCGCGATTGTCCAATCGATCACCGTTGCATGACTGCGATTACCGTCGACGAAGTCTTTGAACATTCTAATGCACTACTGAAACGCGCGAGCTTTGCCAAAACCGTGAGGAGCCTTTGCGACTCGGTCGCGTAAACAGATGAAACGGCCCGCACTCTTCATGGATCGAGACGGAACCATTTCCGAAGAAGTTGGTTATGTTAACCACCCGTCGCGTTTTCGACTGTTTCCCTACACTGCCGACGCGATCAAGTTGCTCAACGACAACGGCTGGCTCGCGATAGTTGTGACTAACCAGGCGGGCGTCGCGCGTGGTTACTTTGCAGAAGACGTCATCGTGCAAATTCACGATCGGGTTCGTAGGGATTTGGAAAACGCTTCAGTAAAGCTCGACGCGATCTACTATTGCGCGCATCATCCTTCTGTCGGCGAGCCGCCTTATCGACTGGACTGCGATTGCCGCAAACCGAAAACCGGATTGATCGATCGTGCTGCTGCCGACTTCGATATCGATCTCGAGAGAAGTTGGATGGTCGGTGACAGGTACGGCGACATCGAACTCGCACGAAATGCACGTCTGCATTCGGCGTTCGTGTTGAGCGGCTATGGCCGCGGAGAGTGGGAGTTTCAAAGGAGTACGTGGAAGTTTGAGCCCGAAGTTGTGGCCGAAGATTTGTTAGAGGCTGTGAAAACAATCATCGAGCGAGATGCTGCAAGAGCAACTGCTTAACATCGTCAGACGATTTCCGGAACGAAAGCTGTTGATCGTCGGCGACAGCATTGCCGACAAGTTTCTTTACGGATCGATTAGCCGCGTTTCGCGCGAGGCGCCTGTTTTCATATTGCGGCACGAGTCGACCGAGACTGTGCCCGGCGGCGCGGCGAATTGTGCGTTAAACCTGGCGGCGCTTGGCGCGCAGGTTTCTTTGGTATCGATCGCGGGCGACGATGACGCGGGAAACACATTGCGCGAAAAGTTACGTGCCGCCGGTGTGAATGTCGACGGCTTCGTGCTTTCAGATAGAGTTCAGACCACGACGAAAGTGCGCATCCTGGCCGGTCACTCTCACGCGAACAAACAGCAGGTTATCAGGGTTGATTACGAGGACGCTCCTTTTAAGGATCTGTCCTCGCGCGAAACGGTAAACCGCCAGTTGCAAACTCACCTTGCAGGCGTGAATGCCGTGATCATTTCCGACTACAACTACGGCCTCGTCGATAAGCAAGCGACTGAGTTAATACGCGAAACGCGTCAGTCGAGAGACATCCCTGTGCTGGTCGATTCACGCTATCGACTTGCGGAATTCACCGACTTCACCGCAGCGACACCCAACGAAGATGAAGTCGAGCATTTGATCGGTACGCCTATCGACTCCACTGCGACTTTAGAGACGTCGGCGATCCAGCTCAGACAGAAATTGGGGCTCGACGCTTTGCTTGTTACGCGTGGTAGCCGCGGAATGATGTTACTGGCCGACAGTCCTCACCCAGTGCACATTCCTGCTGTCGGCGCCGCACAGCCGGTCGACGGAACCGGCGCGGGAGACACCGTGATCGCCACGTTCGCCCTTGCCCTCGCTTCCGGCGCGTCGTACGCCGAGGCAGCGCAATTGGCAAATCACGCCGGCGGGTTGGTTGTCATGAAACGAGGCACCGCCTCCGTAACCGCTGCGGAACTCGAACATTCAATCAATGATCTTAAGTCGTGAAGAGCTCGTCGCGCGGATTGACGCCGATCGAAAGAACGGATTCCGTGTCGTTTTGGCGAACGGGTGTTTTGACGTGCTGCACGTGGGACATGTGCGGTATCTCGCGGGTGCGCGAGAGCTTGGCGACGTGTTGGTCGTAGGAGTGAATTCGGATGAGCAAGTGGCGCGGCTCAAAGGGCCCGGCCGCCCGATTCTTCCGGCATTAGAGCGCGCGGAAATCGTCGCGGCGCTTGAATCCGTTAGTTACGTCATCATTTTCGACGAACCGACAGTCGAGCAGTTACTGCTGACACTCAAGCCTGACGTCCACGCGAAGGGCACCGATTACACCGAAGACTCCGTGCCGGAACGTGACGTGGTACGATCCTACGGCGGCCGTGTTGCGATCGTCGGCGACCCTAAAGATCATTCGACTTCGGCCGTTCTGGCTCGGCTCCGCGACCAACCAGGAGGAAGGCAGTGAAACTAATCATATTGTTGAGCACGTTACTAATTGCTTTTACACCTGCCGTCAGCCAGACGAAGTTCAACCCCGATGGAGCCTTCTTTCTCACCGGCGAACCACCAAGCGGATTTTCGGATTTCAGCGGCATATATTTGAATGGCAGACGCCTGAGACGAATTCCGACGCAATCGTTGCAGCTCAACAACGGGAAGATCTTTCACTACAAAACTCTCGTCGTGAAACAAGATGATTTCCGCTTTACGACGGTGACTGTCGGCAGCGTCTCTTACACTTTTTCGGGAAAATTTCTGAGAGGCGGCATCTTTGCGGAACAAGACCTGTACGACGAGCAGCCCGTGCTCGAAGGCGTGCTGACGAAGTATAAGAATGGAAAGAAAGTTGCCGACGCCAAACTCAAGTTCAGTTGGTTCGGCGGAACCTGAGCACGGGTAATGAAAGTTTTAATCGTAAAGTTGGGCAGTATTGGCGACATAGTTCATACTTTGCCGGCCCTGGCCGCGCTTCGCGCCGGACTGCCAAACGCCGAGATTTCCTGGGTCGCGGAAACGTCTTGCTCAGAAATTTTGAAAGACAACCCGGTTTTAGATCGTCTCATCGAAGTCGACACGAAGGCGTTGAGGCGCGGGCTGATGTCTGGGGAGACGCTGCGGGCACCGCGCCAGCAGTTACGTCGGTTACTTGCCTCAGC
>DASZDV010000669.1:0-3893 GCA_035941575.1 Pyrinomonadaceae bacterium | reverse complement strand
GCCGCCCTCAGCGCCGCCAGCCACTGCGACCGTTTTCGATGAAGCATCGCCAGCGCAATGTGAGGAAGCGTAGACTTCTTATCAATCAGGGCGGCGCCATTCAGCAACCGTAGAGCGTCAACATAACGTCCCTTCTCCGTGTAGATCCTGGCGAGACCAACATTCGCCATAACACTCTTTTTCATTCTCGCCGGTTCACTTGCAGCCAGCTTCTCCGCCGGCGCGCTGTCCTCGACATGGAAGAGGTCGTACATGATCTGGCCCAGAAGATCTTCGTCCCTGTCTCGATACTTCTCGCCGGTATCAAGTAAGGGCCTCGCTTCGCCAACGCGATCGTGCAAAACGAGAAACTCGATCAGATTGACGTAGTGTTCAGTGTGTGTCGGATCAAGTTCCAGCGCTTTACGCAAAGCAGCTTCAGTTTGAACGGGTTGCTCGGCAGTGCGATAGGCGTTTGCGAGGTCGCGAAAACCGCGCGGATCATGAGGCTCCAATGTCGTGTAGCGCTGGTAGAGTTCTAGCGATCGTTGCGCTTCTTTTTCGTCATCCGAATAGCTCAGATAATCAGCGAGTCTGTACATCGCCGGCGCGAGGCCTTCATTGCTGAGTTCAATCAACAGCTTTTCAGCCGCCTCTGTCTCGTCCTCGTCCATAAGCGCCGCAGCTTTCAAGAGTCGCAATCCCTGATCTTTAGGTTTCGACTTCAACAATTCGTCCGCAAGCGCATTCGCCTTCGCCGAGTCCGAATCAAGCAGCATCCACACACGAACGAAATCGGACATCACTATCGGCGACGTCTTTTCTCCCGCACGAATCTTCTCAATCGACGTAATCGTCGGTCGCAGCATTTCCGAGACAATCGCGAGACCATCGTCAGCCTGCAAAACTTCCGTCAGATGCCAAACGCCATCGCGCCGCGAAAAACGAAGTTTGATCATCACGTCGGAAGGTGACGTCATGCAGATCGCTTCCGCCGTATCTCCTTTTTCTTCCAGGTGCAGTAGCCGAAGCCGCGACTCACCAAACACTTCTCTTCTGTAACTGATGATCTCGTTAACGGTCCGCCGGTACGCCGACCACATCCGATCACGTTCCGCTTCATTCAGCTTCCCCCACGCGCCGGCGCCCATCATCTCATCAGCGAGTGTAGGCAGATCGATCGTCGCTTCGATTTCCAGCTTATTCCCGGCAGGAATGGCCTGCATCAGATGCTCGGTCAATGCACGCGGAGTCTTTTGAAACTCAGCCACTGTGCGCCGTGCTTCGAGCACTTCAAGTTCGATCAGATTCAATGCTGCGGACGTTAGCAACGTGTTGGTCGTGTTACGAATGTGAGTGGCGTCTACAAACGAAGTGCCCCACGTCGGATCCAGTTCAACCCATTTTCCAACCCAAACTTCAACCCACGCGTGGCCACCAAACGCAGTGCCGCTGTACGCGAGTCCCGAAACCATCCGTGCCGGCAAACCGAGCGAGCGCGCCATCGCTACAAATAACGCGCTGAACTCCGAACAGTCAGCCTCACGCGTAGCCAGCGTCTGGACCGGATTTGCACTGACGACGAGTTTCCATTCCAGATTCTGGTGCGTCCAATCGGCAAGCTTGCGCGCAACACTCCATGCATCTCGATCCTTGCCGGCAATCTCGCGTGCTTTGTCGATCACTTCTTTCTTATCCGATGCGATCTCCGGCGTAGCCTTCAAATACTGCGCAAGTTCCGGATTCTTAACCGGCAGCTGGACGGCTTTTTCAGCGGCACCTCGTCGTTCCGCGACCGTCACCACCAACTCTGTCGGAGACTTTTCTGCGACAACCTGCGACGCCGACTTGATGTCGTCCTTGATGTTGTCGATTGGCCCAGGCGCCTTCGCACGCACTCGTAACACCAGGCTGCTTACGCGGTTTTGATCGCGGATCGGAACGCCACGCGGTTCGATCACTGCGTAAGTAATGTTTGCGACGCGAGGCAGATAAGAAAAATCGGCAACTGAATAACGCCCCTCGCGATCGGTAGAGACAGACGAGTGCGCCGCGACAGTTCCACCCGTCACGGTCGCATAGAAATGTTGACTGTGAAAGGCACTCGCGACCGAGAAGAATAGATTGGCAACCGTGGCTTTCGGTTCCTCGAGCGTCATGTTGCGACTAGCCGCCGTAATGGCTGCTGTGAGGTTGTAACCGCCAAGAACGACAATGCCGGCCGGCGCTTTTTCGGCCGTTCTCGAATAATCACGTGTAGATGCGAGATTGGTCTTTCCGTCGATCGCGGCGAGCCCCTTCGCGCTGTTGGAAACGACGAGAAAACCATTGCGTGCCGCAACGAAATAAGATTCCGCGCCGGTCTTCAACTCCGCCACGTCCGTCGTTGGCCCAACATTCGTAAAGAGCTTACCCGCGGCCAACGCCTCTGAAAGCTTGTTGCTTTTTAACTTACAGAACCCGGCCCACGTGCCTCCGCTGTAATCTTTCAATTCCGGAAGCTCGAGTACGGCGAAGCCACATTCCGGACCCAGCTCCGGCAAGATATTCTGTTTTAGCTCGTCGGTCCAAACGTCGGGCGAGAAGACGTCATTGACTTCCTTTGCGAGGTCTTTGGATGACGTGGACCACAGTGCAGGAACATCGATCTTCGCGAGGAAGTAAGCAATGGTCGATGCGGGTAGCAGATCGCGCGGCGCTGTCAATTCTTTCGGGTTGAACGGTAAAAATGGTTTCGACCAGTCGCTCTGTTCGTACGTGAGTTGGTGCGAGTTTTCCCAGGTCGAGCTGGAAAACTTGAGCGCGCCTCGTTCATTGATTTTCGAGTTTGTCTGTTTCTTCTCGTCACCGGCTTCGGCGAAAACCGCCTTGACGTCGCTGAAGTAGACGACGTCGCCCTTACTATCGAGCGCCTGACGAAATTCAGGATTGTCCACGAGAAACTGCCCGTTCGTGCCGTTGGTTGCGTTCAGCAACAGATCTCGAATGGAAGCCAGATCGCGTGCGACAATTGCGGTGTCGCCAACGTAGACGATATGCGTCGTTGCGCTTTCGGCCTGCCATTCAGAATTGATCCAGATGTGTTCGATCATTCTGTCGCGCAGTCCGTTCCACTCCTTGTCGTGCACGACCGAATAACGCAGCAGAGGACCGGTGCTCGCCTTGGTTGGTCCAGTCTCAAGCACAGCTTGCGCGGTGAACGGAAGAAAGGCCGGCAATGCCGCGACAGCGCGAGCGCCAATGCCCAGGATGTCGGTGAGATATGTAAAATTTCCTGCCCCTCGCTGATACTTTTCGACGGATCGTTCGAACCTCGCGCGATCCTTTACGCGCAAAACGATTGCTCGACGCTGCGCAGGCGCTGTGCTGTCGAGAGCGTCTTTGGCGGTCCACGAGCCCAGCGCAATCGGCGAATCGGGATCGATGCCGGTGTACTCAATAAGAGTCTCGGCATCTGCGGGCGCGCTTAATTCCAGTCCGAGCAACCGGCGAATGTTACCGATCATGAGCACGAGGTTCGACTGGGCGCGCGGAGAGTCCATTTGCAGCCCGTGCAGCGTTTCATAAAACTTCTGCACCGCCTCGCCCGGCTTTGGAATTGCGGTGTAGTGCCTGACCTTCTGTGGAAAGAGATTCTCGGCGAACGGCTTGATTGCGAAGTCGCGCTCTAGAGCTGCCGGCGGCGTAGACGCACAACCGTCAACCTTCGCTTCGCAGTGAAAGCGCCACGCAAAGTCGGCCAGCGACGAATCGTGTAACGCTTTGCGGATTATGTCGCCTCTTTGAATGTCAGACTTCGCAGAATTGATCTCGTTGCGAAGGTTGACCTTCTTGATCGCGAGTTTCAGATTATCGTCGAGATCCTTGCGCGAGCCGTCTTTCGAAATCAATGCTTCGATTTGCGGAATGTCGGA
>DASZDV010000668.1:0-1669 GCA_035941575.1 Pyrinomonadaceae bacterium | reverse complement strand
TTTGAGCTTGAAGGATGCCGGGAAGTTTGATGAACTCCGGGAAGCGTTTGCTAAACCACTGCTGAGTAATTCCCTCATCCGTGCGATCGAGAGCAAAGCGCCAAATGACGCCGAGGTCTTGCGGTACGCTGGCATGCGGCTGAAGCTGCGCTGTTGCGTGGTTCGATGGCGTCGCCAGCAGACAAACAGTTAACAGCAGAGTGATAAGAATTAGTCGCAGCAACATGTTTCGGTAGGTTTGTTTAGACAGGATTTCAGGATTTACACGATGAACAAGATAATCTTGTAAATCCTGTTAATCCTGTAATCTTGGTCTTATCGTTGTCGATCGAACCACGCCCTCAAATCAGCATCAAGCCTTTTCAGATCCGGCTTCTTCCCAGCAATCTCCACACTCTGTCTCCACTCCTTATTCAAATTGCCAACCTCAACCGTCGCACCAACACGAACGAATAGCGGCAATTGATGCGGCGCAGCAGGCACTGTAATTGTCTGGCCGCCACGATAGACTCTCCCCGGATTCCACGCATCGCGCCAACGCTGTCCGCTCGGTAGATAGATCTGCTGCTCGCGCTTTCCCTTCTCCCAAACGGGCGATACCAGCAGGTCGCGGCCGTATAGGTACGTCCACCAGTTGGACCACGCAGCTTCTGCACGAGGATCAACGAGAAACAGTGGACGCACGATCGGCATCCCCGTCCTTGTCGCCTCCTGTGCATGCGCATAACTGTAATCAATCAAACGCTGATGCAAGCGCGCATACATGCGCCACATCGCGATCAGATGCGTGTCGTACTTTGGCTCACGCGGCAGATTCCAGAACGCGACGTTTCGCGTCGCATCCGATTTCTACAACCCGAAGACGCCGATCAGGAACGCTCTCTATCGAAACAACGGCGATGGCACTTTTGTCGACGTCACAGAGAAAGCCGGCGTCGCGTGTGGCCGGATGGGCGACTTCGGTATGGGAGCGGCCGCCGCAGATTACGACGGCGATGGCTGGCAGGATCTCTACGTCACCAACTACGGCACGAACGTCCTCTTTCATAACAACGGCAACGGCACTTTCACAAACGTAACCGACAAAGCCGGAGTCGCGGCGCCCAACTGGTCCACCTGCGCCACCTTCTTCGATTACGACAACGACAGCAAACTCGATCTCTTCGTCTCGAGCTTCGTGCAGTACAGCGCCAACGGCGCGATCTTCTGCGGCGACAACAAAGCCGGGCGCCGCTATTACTGCGTGCCGCGCGTGTTCAAGCCGCGTTCGAGTTTTCTGTTTCATAATGAGGGCGGCGGCAAGTTTCTCGATGTGAGTAAAGATTCCGGCATCGCTGCTGCGCTCGGAAAATCGTTTGGATCAGTTGCGACTGACGTGAACAACGACGGCCTGATGGATCTCTTCGTCGCGAACGACACGCTCGCGAATTTCCTTTTTGTCAACAAGGGCAAAGGAAAGTTTGAAGAGGTCGGCCTGCTTTCTGGCGTCGCCTACAGCGATTCGGGCGCGCCTCGATCGGGAATGGGCGTCGATGCGACAGATTACGACAATGACGGCTGGCAGGATTTGTTCGTCGCCAACGACACGCTCGCGAACTTTCTTTTCGTAAACAAGGGGAAGGGAAAGTTTGAAGAGGTCGGATTGCTGTCGGGTGTGGCTTACAGCGAC
>DASZDV010000667.1:0-3156 GCA_035941575.1 Pyrinomonadaceae bacterium | reverse complement strand
TCACTGCGATGCGCGGCGCGCGAATCGGATGTGTCTTTACTGAAGGAGCGTCGTTAACAGCGTGGATCTGAACCCCGAGTTCGTCGGCAACGCGCCGTACCTCGTCGCCGTTGGCGCGTCGAATAATGAACGAACCACGATTAAACTTCTTGCCGGCAGCCTCAAACGGCTCTTCCGCCGCGTCCATCTCGACGTCTTTCAACCGGTAACGAAAAGTTACGAGAGCGTTGTCGGCGTTGTGATTGACGAGGAAGACAGAACCGGCGTTCTTGATGCCGCCGGGCGCGCGCGCCTCAGACGTGACCCGCTCCATCGACGCCTGCAACACTTTGACATCCGTGACACGCACGACTTCTACGTTTGCGAGTTCGCCCATGGTCCAGGCGGTGTCGTCGTAGATGTCCTGTTGCGGATCGTTCGGCGCCCAGTACTGATAATCGAGCAGAGCATCGGCGATGCGGCTGTACGGCTGGTCCATCCGAACGATGTAACTGCCCGCAGGAAATGTTCGATCTTCAGTTTTCGGAGTTGGCGTAGGAGACGCAGCCGGCGATGCAGCCGAACTGGGTGATGGCCGCGGAGTTGCAGCGCCGCCGGGTTTTCTTTTCACTGCCACAGTGAACGGCGCAGTCGCTTTGCTGATCTCGACACCTTGCATCTGAAGCGTTCGCAGCAATTCAGCCGGGTTTCCCGGCCGTACGTCATCACCCGGCAGAACGTAAGCGGCCGGACCTTCGTTCTTCGGCTTATCGATCGAGCGTTTGCTCTTAATGTAAAAGTTCTTCAGAAACAGTTTGCTGTTCGCACCGAAGTAATGCAGCGACGTCAACAACGCGGTCTGCTGGTAGTTGTTATTGTTTCGCTGCGACCATTTTGCTTTCGGTAACGGCGGATTTTGCCGGTACCACGTCCGTTGATACTCGCTTGCCGACAGTGTGCGCTCGACAGTGTCGGCGCCCGCGTTACCAAACGTTTCATACAAACGGCTGATGCCGTTGTGCGTCGCGGCGATGAACATTAGATAACCCGGCGACCACGTGTCGAAATTACCGTGAGCAAATACGCCCGGCATGCCAAACTTCGTCATCTCCGATACGTTGTTCCACCCGATCATCTGCCATTCGTCGGTCAGAATCGGATCGACCCACGCGTTATACGGACCATCGCCAATCGTGTTGTCGTAAAGGTACGGAACTGACTCGTGCAGATCATGGAGCACTTGCGGCTTCCATGAGAGATACGTGTTCATCACGTTGCGAGTGAGTTTCAACGACAATCCGATCGCGTCGCGGTTGTTGTCATGTGCGACGTAATGGCCCCAGTAGATCAGGAACGGCCAGTTTTCGTTCGGGTGCGCGAGATGCCAGTTGTAGACGTCGACCATGCGATTGCGGCCGTCAACTTCGACGACTGGCGTTATCAAAGTTAGAACGTTATCGCGAATGAACTTCACGTAAGGACTGTTATCGACGACGAGCCGGTACGCCAGTTCCATTAATGCGGTTGGTGAACCTGTTTCAGGCGAGTGAATCGTGCCCGTGATGTAGTAGACCGGAAAGGACGCCGCGACGAGCCGGTCGGCCTCAACTTCGTCCATGTTGATAGTTCGCGGATCGGCTAACTTCGCCAGCCGCGCACGATTTTCCTCGAGGCGGTTGATCAGTTGTTCGGAACCAATTGCGACCGCGATCATTTCCCGGCCTTCTTCCGTCGTGCCGATCGAGTAGACCTTCACGCGCGGACTGGCGCGCTCCAGCATCCGCATGTATTTGTAAACATCTTCAGCGTACGGCAACTTGCCAGGCGCGCCCGCAACATCGCCGAGAACAGCCTTCGGATTGGGCACGTCCGCCGACGAGGGTAAGTAGTCGGTCAGCGGCGAGTTGAAGTACGGCGCAGTTGTATACTCGCGAATCTTGTTGGTGTACTCCTGATCGATTGGCTGATTTGGATCACGGCCGGGTTTGACTTGGGCGTCAGCGATCTTCAGGAAAGTTGTAAGAAAGAGAACGGAGAGAAAGAGCGACCGGCAGGGGCGCGAAAGGGTCATATATTTTTTCCTCGGCAGGCTTTTAAGCTATTGGGAACGGTGAAGTCAACCGTGTAATCTGTCAGCGATGCCTGATTCGATTAAGAAGAACAAAACTGCCGGTGGAGTGCCGGCGATAATCGCAACTCTAAAAAGTCTCTCGTCCGAAACGGGACTGATTCGCGGTGCGCGAACGTTGTTGAAGGTGAACCAGGCGGGTGGGGTTGATTGTCCGGGTTGCGCGTGGCCGGAACCTGATCGCGAGCGCTCACATTTTGAGTTCTGCGAAAACGGCGCGAAGCACATTGCGGACGAAGCTACGACGAAGCGCGTGACGCCTGAGTTTTTTCAACAGTGGAGCGTCGCTGATCTCGCGTTGCAATCGGATCAGTGGCTTGGCGCGCAGGGAAGACTTACGCACCCGATGTTGCTGCGACGCGGCGCGACACACTACGAGGCAATCGATTGGGACAACGCTTTTGAGCTGCTCGCCGGTGAACTGAATTCGTTGAACTATCCTGACCAGGCAATCTTCTACACGTCAGGAAGGACCAGCAACGAGGCAGCTTTTCTTTATCAACTGTTTGTGCGCCAGTTTGGCACGAATAATCTGCCGGACTGTTCCAACATGTGTCACGAGTCGAGCGGAACAGCGCTGGGCGAGACGATTGGGATCGGGAAGGGAACAGTCACGCTGGAAGACTTCGACCTCGCCGAAGCGATCTTTGTTATTGGCCAGAATCCCGGCACCAACCACCCGCGAATGTTGACTGCGCTTCAACGCGCTAAGCGAAACGGGTGCAAACTGGTCCATATCAACCCACTGCCGGAAGCAGGGATGACGCGTTTCAAACACCCGCAGGAAATTCTGCGTCTGCTTGGTCATGGGACTGAGCTCGCGGATCTGTTCTTACAGGTCCGGATCAATGGTGATGTGGCGTTGTTGAAGGGCATTATGAAAGGCGTCCTGGATGAAGGCGCGTTGGATGAAGAGTTTATTCGTACGCACACCGTAGGGTTTGAAGCGTTTGCGCGTGCGTTGCGAGAGGTATCGTGGGAGGAAATTGTTGCGCAAGCGGGAGTGCCGAGGAATTTAATAGAAAAGGCAGCAGAGATCTTTAGTAAAT
>DASZDV010000666.1:0-5776 GCA_035941575.1 Pyrinomonadaceae bacterium | reverse complement strand
GATCGTCATGGTTGCTGCTCCTGTGAAAAATTTCCTTCAGGAACACGTCGATCGACTTTTCTACGGCGAGCGCTACGATCTTCGAAACAGTCTGTTGGACTTCGGCCGTACGCTGTCCGCAACCACCGCGCTCGATCCCCTGCTGGATTCGTTAGTCAGCCGTTTGCAGGAAGTGATGAACGTCGGGCGTGTCGCAATCTTCATCGAGGACAAACATTCGAAGAGTGGATACGTCGTCGCGCGGTCCATTGGAATCGAATCACCGGTGGTACCGCCTGATTTTCGCGAGATGATCCGCGTGCGCTCGGCTGACTCGGGTGTAGTTCGCGCCGACGATCTCGACCTTACTTATGACGCGTCTGTGTCGGTCCGGCGAACACTTCATTACTTTGTGCCTTGCGTTGTTCGAGGCCGGATGGTTGCAGTGATTGGTTTGGGCCGCTCCGTTGACGGCGCGTTGCTGTCGTCTGAAGACGTCGAGATTTTGCGCACGGTTTCCGGTTACGTAGCAGTCGCAATCGAAAACAGTCTTCTCTACAAGGACCAGCAAGAGCGCGCCAGTGAGTTGAAACTTCTGAAGGAGTTCAACGAGTCGATCATCGAATCGATCAACGTCGGTTTGTTGGCAGTGGACCTGGACGGTCGGGTTACGCGTTTGAATTCCGCGCTCGAACACATGTTGGACCTGCGGCGTGATGCGGCAATCGGACGGCGAGTTGAGGATTTGTTCTCCGAAGATTTTGCCGACACGTTAAAACAGGTGCTCGGCAAAAACGGCTGGAACTTACAGGAGATTCGCAACATCTATAAGCTCCACACCGCCACGCGCACAAACCGCGCGCTCGTTCTGAACATCGCGTTAGCGCCGTTGCAGGATGCACAGGGCCAAACCGGCGCACTCGTCGTGCTCGAAGACGTCACGACGCGAATCAGTTTGGAAGAACAGTTACAACAGCGCGAAAAACTTTCATCGATTGGTTTGCTAGCTGCGGGCGTGGCTCACGAAGTAAACACACCGCTCACTGGCGTGTCCTCCTACACGCAGATGCTTCTCGGCATGTTGAACGACAACGATCCAAAGCGCGCGTTGTTGCAGAAGGTCCGCACGCAGGCAGAACGGGCAACGAATATCGTCAACAACCTGCTCAATTTCTCGCGCACCGGCAGTGCAACCGAATTTGCAGAAGTTGACGTCGGTCGTGTGCTTGACGATACGCTGCAACTATTGGAGCCGCAATTACGACGCAGTCAAATCGAGATCGTTCGCAATTACTCTAAGGACGCTCCTGAAGCCTACGCCAACGCAGGTAAGTTGCAACAGGTGTTCACAAATCTTCTACTCAATGCGCGCGACGCAATTCCTGACGGCGGAAAGATTTTTGTCTCTACATCAACGGCTGAAGACGGATCACTCGTAGCTGAAATCTCCGATACGGGCATCGGCATTGCTCCGGAAAACGTCGCGAAGATTTACGATCCGTTCTACACGACCAAAGGCGTGGGCCGGGGCACCGGTCTTGGTTTGGCGGTGACGTACGGCATTGTTCAGGAACACGCCGGAAGAATCAGCGTCGATAGCACGCCCGGTCACGGCACCACTTTCCGCATCATTCTCCCCGCCGCACGCTCGCGTGCGCGACTCCAGGCAGTCGGCGACTAAGTTCAGCCACAGATTACACAGATAAGGTGAAACCAGCGAAGGTCGATCTGTGTCATCTGTGGCTGGATTTTGTTGTACGTTGTAAACTACGCCCTTCATGAGAACGGAAAAGCGGAACTCCAGAAAAGGTTCAGTGCTCGTCGTCGACGACGAAGAGATCATGCGCGAGGTGTTGGAAACACTTCTCACGGCCGAAGGCTATCGCGTTGATCTCGCGAAGACCGGTGAAGAAGGTCTAGAAGCCTACGGCCGGCGCGCTTTCGACGTCGTGTTGCTCGACGTCTCGATGCCGGGCATCGGCGGTCTGCGTGCGTTGGAAGAGTTTTTGAAAATGGATCCTGAAGCGGTGATCGTGATGATCACTGCGTACGCGACTTTCGACACCGCCATAGCCGCGGGGGAACGCGGCGCCTTTGGATGCATTCGCAAGCCGTTTCAGAACGAACAGATCAGCGCGCAGATTGCCGCGGGCATTAAACGTCGTCGCAAAGAAGAAGAACGGCGCGTGTTACGTCGCGCGATGAGCAAGGCTGTGGACCGCGGTGAGATCATCGGTCGATCCGATCTGATGCAGGAAGTGTTTCGACTCGTCGAACAAGTCGCGCCGGCGAGGTCGACCGTTTTAATCACCGGCGAAAGTGGAACCGGTAAAGAGTTGATTGCAAAGGCAATTCACGAAGCCAGTACACGCGCTGGCCGCCCGTTTGTAACGGTCAATAGTTCAAACATTCCCTCGGAGTTGTTGGAGTCGGAATTGTTTGGTCACACGCGCGGCGCATTCACCGGCGCCGTGGCTGCGAAGAAAGGTCTGTTTGAAGTTGCCGACGGAGGCTCGATCTTTCTCGACGAGATTGGCGACATTCCGCCGGAAACACAGGTGCGCTTGCTGCGTGTGATCCAGGAGAGAGAGTTTACGCCGCTGGGCGACACCACGCCGCGTCGTGTTGACGTGCGCATCATCGCGGCCACCAACATCGATCTGAAAGAAGCGGTGCGGCAGGGTAGTTTTCGCGAGGACCTGTACTATCGTCTGGCTGTTGTACCCATCGAGTTGCCGCCCTTGCGCGATCGCAATGAAGACATCCTTCCTCTCGCGCAGCACTTCATCCAAAAGTACAACGAGGAAAACGGACGTGACGTCTCGGATCAACTCGCGCCCGAGGTTTTAGCGATGCTTGAGTCGTACTCATGGCCCGGCAACGTTCGCGAGCTGGAAAACACGATCGAACGGGCAGTCGTCATCGCGCCCGGAAACGAAGTCACGAAGGAATGCCTGCGTGCTGAGATCAGTGATCCGAAATCCGTCGCGTCTGGACGCCAGGACGGCGCCAGTAACGCCGCAGTCGCCGACATTGGCCGCGGCATCAACTTCTACGAAGAGGTACGGCGCTTCGAAATCGATCTCATTCGTCGCGCACTCGAACAAACGGGCGGTCACCAGTCGCGCGCGGCGCGTCTGCTCGGCATGAACGCCACCACTTTGAACTCAAAGATTAAGACCTACAACATTAACCTCAGGCCATAGGTCCTACATGATCTATAGGACCAATTAGACGTATGAAACGACGCGAACTTGATGGCTGTCCCATCACCGGAGCACTTCAGATGCTCGGTGATAAATGGACCATGCTGGTCGTGCGCGAACTCGTCTCTGGTCCGAAGCGCACGATGGAGTTGCTGAACAGTCTGTTTCCGATCAGCAGCCGGACGCTTGTCGGGCGTTTGCGCGACATGGAGAAAGACAACTTTGTCACGCGCACTGACTTCGGAGGGAACCCACCGCACATCGAATACGCGCTGACTGAGCGTGGCCGGCTGTTGCTGCCGTTACTCGAATCGTTGCGCCAACTCGGACTTGCTTTGGGATGTAATGATTGTCGCGATCGAAGACTGCGTTTGGGAAGTTATTGTGAGCCTTGCCCGTTGAATGAAAACGGAATTGTTATTCCACCTGCGCCCGTCCAACGTCCGTCAGTTTCCGCTCACCACCGTGAGAAAGACGATTCAATCGTCCTGCTGTGATTAGTCCTCGCCGATTACCACTGTATCGTTGGAAATCATGTGACCGTCAGCTGTAATGATCGCGTGATGATCTGCTGTGATGTGTTCACCCTCGATCGTGATCTCTTCACCGCTCGGCATCGCCACAGGCAAATGATCGAGATAACGTTCGGCGTCGATCGCCGACATGCAGCCGCTGCCTGCGGCAGTCACTGCCTGGCGATAAACCGAATCCTGCACGTCGCCGCACGCAAAAACACCCGGAATGTTGGTCGCAGTCGAATGGCCTGAAGTCTTTAGATAACCGATCTCATCCATGTCCAACTGACCCTTGAACAATTCCGTGTTTGGTTTGTGTCCGATCGCTACGAACACGCCGGAGCAGGGAAAGATCCGCTCATCGCCGGTTCGCAAATTCCGCAGGCGAACGCCCGTAACGCCTTCGTCCTGGGTGCCGAGAATCTCGTCAACGGCGCTGTTCCAGATAAACTCGATCTTCTCGTTCCGGAACGCTTTCTCCTGCATAATCTTTGACGCCCGCAACTTGTCGCGCCGATGTACTACGTAAACTTTGGCCGCGTAACGCGTGAGAAACGTCGCCTCTTCCATCGCCGTATCGCCGCCGCCTACAACGACCAGTGTGCGTTTGCGAAATGCCGGAAGTGGTCCATCACACGTCGCACATGCGGATACGCCGTTGCCACCGAAACCATCGGGAACTTTCGCCTCACCGGGAATGCCCAGCCACTTTGCCGACGCGCCCGTGGCGATGATCAAAGTCTCTGCCGAGATAGTCGGACCATTGTCGATGTAAATCTGAAAGGGACGTTCGCTGAGGTCGACTTCCGTGATCCAACCTTCCATGAACTCAGCGCCGAAACGTTCCGCCTGTTTGCGAAACTCGGCCATCAACTCAGGGCCTTGAATACCTTCGGAAAAGCCAGGGTAGTTTTCGACGTCAGTGGTAATCATCAACTGACCGCCGGGCGTCGTTTGCTGCGCTGCGTCTGGCGGCGCGTCGATCAACAACGGCTTCAAACTCGCGCGCGCCGAGTAGATTGCAGCGGTGAGCCCGGCAGGTCCGGAACCAATGATTACAACGTCTCTTTTCGTGGATTCGTTAGCCATTTTCATCGAGAGTATAGCCTTTTCAGTTGGGCGTATAGTATAACTACGGACATTGAGGTAGTCGAACTTAGTGGTCTGTGGACGTGAAAGCGTTGCGGGCCCGGTTCTGAGAGCATGAGTAGCCCGGGAAGCGGTTCGCCGACGATTGAAACTGTTGCCGTGATTGGCGCCGGAACGATGGGCCACGGTATTGCCCAGGTTGCGGCAGCCTCAGGTTTTCGAGTCCTTCTGAACGACGTGGATCGTGAAGCGGTGGCGCGTGGAGTCAGCGCGATTGAAGGAAACCTCGACAAAGGAATTCGACTCGGTAAATTGACCGAAGACGATCGCGACCGCACGTTGCAGCACATCCATGGCACGACCAAATTGGAAGAATGTGCCACTGCGGACTTGATCATAGAAGCTGCGCCGGAAAAGTTGGACTTGAAACAAAACATACTACGGCAGCTCGAAACCGCTTCTGACCACCCATTCATTTTTGCGAGTAATACCTCGTCGCTCTCGATTACTGAAATAGCTGCGTCTTCAAAACGGCCGGAAGCAGTTGTTGGAATGCACTTCTTCAACCCAGTCCACATCATGCGACTGGTGGAGATTGTTGTAGGGAAGAAGACAAGCGACGAAACCGTACAGACAGTTACGAACGTCGGCAGCAAAATGCGCAAGGAGCCGATCGTCGTTAAGGATGTTCCGGGATTTGCTTCCAGCCGGTTGGGAGTTGCGTTGGGACTCGAGGCGATGAGAATGCTGGAGCAGGGTGTCGCGAGCGCGCGCGACATTGATACGGCGATGGAGCTCGGTTACAACCATCCGATGGGACCGTTAAAGTTAACCGACCTCGTTGGCCTTGATGTTCGACTAAACATTGCCGAATATCTTCATCGAGAGCTCGGCTCGGAAGCATTTCGGCCACCGGAAGTGCTGCGGCGGATGGTGAGTGAAGGGAAGTTGGGAAAGAAAACAGGTGAGGGGTTTTACGACTGGAGC
>DASZDV010000665.1:0-9493 GCA_035941575.1 Pyrinomonadaceae bacterium | reverse complement strand
GGAGGATCGACCTTTAACACTTGAGGGTTCTGAGCGACGGCCGTTGGGCCACACATATAAAGGCAGATAAGAAGCAGTAATACTCGACCATACAGCGCTGTGAGGTTCTTGAGGCGCGCGCCAATGTCGTTGGTCAACATTTCGGTTCGGTACCGCCAGGACCAATTTCCTTCAGTGCTGTTCGGCAGGTTCATCCTGGCTTCTGTTCCCAACCCCAGCACGTCCTGCAAAGGAACGATCGCAGTGTTCGCGACCGAGGCAAGCACCGCGCGAATGAAGTCCCAATGAATCTCCTTACCGTCGCTGTTCAGATAGTCGAGACAGAACTTCCGTTCGCGCTCGATCTGTTTGGCAGTGCGCGTCGAGCCTTCGCCCGCCACACTCCGAAACCATCCCACAGTTGTGTCGTTGTCGTGCGTGCCCGTGTAAGCCACGACATTCGGTAGGTAGTTGTGTGGCAAGTCGATGTTCTTTGAGTCGCCGCCAAAACCAAACTGTAGAATCCGCATCCCCGGAAAACCAAAATCATCGCGTAACGCAACAACGTCCGGCGTGATTACGCCGAGGTCCTCAGCAATGATCGGCAGTTGGCCCAACGTCTTTCGAATCGCACTGAACAGTTCGCGTCCAGGCGCTTCAACCCATTGCCCGCGTTCCGCAGTTTTATCACCGCCCGGTATTTCCCAACACGCGGCAAAACCGCGAAAGTGGTCCACGCGAGCGATGTCCACCACTTTCAACGTCGCCTTTACACGCTCAATCCACCAGTTGAAACCGTCAGCTTCCATTCGTTCCCAGTTGTACAGTGGGTTCCCCCAAAGCTGCCCGGTGCTACTGAAGTAATCTGGCGGCACGCCGGCGACGACGAGCGGCCGGCCGTTCTTATCCAGCTTGAACTGTTCGGGGTTGGTCCAAACGTCGGCTGAGTCCTGGGCCACAAAGATCGGCAGATCTCCTACGATTTTGACGCCGTGCTCGTTCGCGTAGCGCTTCAGTGCAAACCACTGCTCGAAGAAAAGAAACTGGTAGAACATTTGTGCTTCGATGTCGTCGCGCAATTGTTCGCGAGCACGTTCGAGAGCCGCTGGCGTGCGACGCACGAGTGAGGACTCCCATTCATTCCATGCGATGCCGTTGTGCGCGTCTTTGAGAGCGCGAAAGAGGGCGTAGTCTTCGAGCCAATGCGCTTCTCGTTGAGCGAATGTCTCGAAGGAGCTGCGGAGGTTTGTGTCGGTGGTTTTTGTGTAGTTGTCGTACGCCCGGCGAAGCAATTCTTCTTTATTTTGGTGAACTGCGCCGTAATCAACGCGGTCGCTACCGGGAGCGAGCGGGTTTTTAAAATTTTTTTCCAAGAGGCCCTGCGCTTCAAGGCGCTCTGGACTAATCAATAATGTATTTCCGGCAAAGGCCGAATAACACGCATACGGCGAGTCGCCATAACCGGTTGGTCCAAGCGGCAACACCTGCCACAAACTCTGTCCCGCGCTGACGAGAAAGTCGACGAACTTGTACGCCGCCGGTCCCAGATCGCCGATACCAAATCGCCCCGGCAACGATGTCGGGTGAAGCAGAATTCCGCTGGAACGAGGAAAGTTCATGATGCTTTCAGCGCAACCGCTGAATTAGCCGGCAGCGTAACGTTCGCACCACGGATTACGCGCACTTGTCCAAGCAGTGGCGTGACTGAGGCGAAGGGCAACGTAACCTCTTGGTCCTTGTCCTGGCGGTTGATCGCGATCACCACTGTCTCGCTGCTGTCCTGCCTTGCAAACACATAAACGTTCTCGTCGTAAACCAGATCGATTAACCGGCCACGCCGCAACGCGGAGTGCTCACGCCGCAATTTGATCCACTGGCGCGTCCACTCAAACATGTGATGCTCTTTCGTACTGCGACCGCGGGATTCAAAAGGCGCGACGGGAAAATCGCGCCGGTTGTCGGGATCATCTTTTCCTTCCATCGCGATCTCTTCGCCGTAATAAAGTTGCGGAATTCCTCGCACGCTCAAAATAAAGGCGGTGTGCAACATCGCGCCCGTCATGGTCGCGCCATCAAGCGACAGAAAACGCGGCGTGTCGTGATTGTTCGCGAGCACCGTCACTTTCGCCGGGTCAGGATAGAGGGCGTCGTACTTTAACTGGTCTCGCAGCGCTCGCACCGGAAACTTGTTGGTAAAAACTTTGAGCGAAGTATTCCAGAGTGCAAAATCAAAAACCGAATCGAGCCGCGTATCAATCCCATCCCAACCCGTGTGGCCGCCGATGAAAAAAGCGGTCTGCGCCGCGTCGCGTTCGAAGACTTCTCCAACCATCCAGAGCTTCGGATACTGCCTGTGCAACGCGTTCGAAAGATCTCGAATAAACGTTCGCGGCATGTACTGAATCGTGTCCTGACGGATGCCATCAATTCCCGTCACGCCGACCCACCACAGCGCATTCTGGATTTCGTAACGCGCGACTTCCGGTTCTTCCTGGTTCATGTCGGGAAGATCGTCGCTGAACCAACCGTCAAGAACGTTGCGGACCTCTTGCGGGTTGGCGTGGGGAGATAGCAGTGCGCTGTTGTTGAACCTGTTGAGCTGGTGCTGTGCGAGTGTGCCGTGAAACCAATTCGGTAACGGTGGATCACGCACCCACGGATGCTGCGAGCCGACGTGATTGGCGACCTGGTCCTGAATGACTTTCAACCCGAGCGCGTGTGCCTTCTGGACCAACTCGCGTAACGTCGCAAGATCTCCGAAACGATCTTCGACGGCGTAATAATCGATCGCGTGATAGCCGTGATAGTAAGTGTTTGGGCACCAGGGCTTGTCGCAACTATTCAGTCCGTTCCAGTTGTCATGCCACGGCGTTAACCAGAGGGCCGTCACACCGAGTTCTTTCAAATAAGGAAGCCGGTTGATTACGCCGCGCAGATCGCCGCCATGAAACGCGCGCGGATTCTGGCGATCGTTTGCCTCGCCTGGAGCGTCCGCGGGCGCGTTGTTTGAGGGATCGCCATCGGCGAAACGGTCGATCATGATCAAGTAGATCACATCATCCGCGTTTATTCCCTGAAAGTTGTCGTGAGTGTCAAGACCTTCTTCGATAACAAAGGGTACTTCCGTTTTGCCTGCTTTCGTCTCAACTGACAAGGAGTATTTCCCTGGTCTGGCCGTGGGACTTATGTGAAGGTCGACGAACAAGTAATTTGAACTTTGCTTAAAGTCCGCTATTCGCAGGTCAGGGGACGGGGATTTTATGCGAGCGCCGCTCAGGTTTCGGCCACGGACTAAAAGACGGATTGGATTCAGCGTGTGATTGGCCCACCACGATGGCGGATCGACTTTGGTGACTGAGGGAGCGATTTGGGCAACAACCGTAACGGATAGCGTGGCAAGGATCAACGAGATCAGCAAAACGGTGCGCGGCAAACGTTCGATTCTCATCTTAAGGTGTCCGCGGTTTCGCGCTGTCGCCGGAGGCTCTCGCAGGCAGCGGTGGCAGCGTCTCGCGATCTTCCCGCGCCATCCCCGATCCGGACGTTTGGCCCAACGGTGTCGCGCCGTGACGGTTCACTTCATCCAACCGCTTGAACTCCGCCAGTTCTTTCTCAGCTTCATCCTTCAGCTTCAAGCGCGAGTAAGCGAGGAAAAGTTGATAACGAATTCCTGGATCCTTGTCGTTGAGTTCGACGCCGCGTTTGAGCAGCGGTAGCGCTTCATCGTAGCGCCTGAGTTTTACGAGCAAGCGCCCCAGATCGTGATACGACGGAAACAGACGCGGATCGAGTTGAATCGCACGCCGCAACAAACGCTCCGCTTCAACATTCTCGCCACGTTGACTCGCAATGTAACCAAGATTCGATAACGCGTCCGGGTTATCAGGCTGTAACTTCAAAACCTTTTGAAACGCCGCGACTGCCTGGTCGTACTGTCCCTCAGCTCGCGCTGCGTAGCCCAATAGAAAATAGAGATTTGCATTATCCGGATACCGCTCCAGCGCACGCGTGAAAACGTCGCGCGCACGTTCGTAACGCTGCCCGCGCACGTTTGCGACTCCAAGCCGGAGGTAGTAAACCAGTTGCCCTTTACTTTGGTCCAACGCACGTTCGTAAAACGGAATCGATTTCTCGGCTAAACGATTCTTGAGTAACTCCTCGCCGATCATGAAGTTCGCTTCCGCAAATACGGGTCGAAGCTCCAGTGCTTTGGACCAGTGTGTGAGAGCGGCTTTTGTGTCGCCCTGTGCAGACGCAACCAGCCCAAGCCGGTAATACGGATCCGCTTCTGTTGGCGCTAGTGCCGACGCGGACGACAGTGCTTGTTGCGCTTCGTCGAGAAGATCGAGATTGTAGAAGGCGATTCCGAGATTGTAGAGCACTTCGTACGTCTGCGGACGCAACTCATTAGTGCGTTGAAACAGCCGTACAGCCTCGGCGTACTCGTGCGCCTCCGCCAGACTCAATGCGAGCGTGAAAAGCGCTCGCGGATCATTCGCACTCGCCTGCTCGAGACAACGCGACAAGGCGAGTGCATCGTTGCGCCGGTCCACGTGAACGTATGCATTCACGAGCGTCAACAACAATGCGCGATCGCCAATATCTGGCGAGTCCGGTTTACATAGGGGCGTGCCCGCAGCTCGCTCCAGCAACGGCACTGCTCGTTTGTAGTCGCTGCGCGCAGCATAGAGCGCGCCGAGATTAAAAACTGCTCGCTCGTGTTTCGGATCGATCCGCAGAACCTGTTCGAACTTCGCGATCGCTTCCGCCGGACGATTTGTACGCGCTAACAAGACACCAAAGTTCGCCAGGGCTGAGACTGAGTTCGGCTTTAGTCGCAGCGCGGTTTGATACTCGCGCTCTGCGTCGGCCGCCTGACCGCGTTGATCGAGAATCAGCGCCAACAGTGCATGCGCATCCGCGTATTTCGGACTTGCAGCGATAATCTTGCGCGTCGCTGATTCCGCATCTTCAAAACGATGGGCCTGCAACAACTCCGTCGCTTCCTTGAGTGGAGTTTGCGCCGAAGTCGATGATTGTCTTTGTCCGTAAGCCCCGGGGAAAAGCCACAAAGAGACACAAAAGGCACAGAACACAATCCAGACATCGGTGTGCTTCTTGTGCCCTCTTGTGAATAACACTAGAAGATAAGTTTGAGGGACCACTCCATCTGCCGCCGCCGCTGTTCGTTCAGATCGCGACCAAATTCACCAGCGTTGTTGATATCACCATTCGGGAACCGGCGGTTCGCTCGGTTCAACACATTGTACGCTGAGAAGCGAAACTGCACATTGAATGCATCGCTGATGGCGGCAATCGGGAAATTTTTGAATAACGACGCGTCCCAGTAGAACTGCGAACGGCCTCGGAAAATGTTGCGACCCAGCGTGCCGATATGCGGGCTGCTGGCGTCGCTGGGGAAGATTCTTGTCTCAGCACAACGGAAGGCAGCACGGTTCAATTCAAGACCATTTGCCTCCTGGGCCTCACTCGGATTTGGATCGCCGATCAAATCGACGCGGCCGCCTCGGCACGTAACATTAAATACTGGCCCAGTTTGCCATTGGATGATGTTGTTAAGCTGGAAGCCTCCGATCGCGAAGTCCAACGCTCTTGGCATATCACCGCCCCAGCGCCTGCCGCGCCCGATCGGCAGATCCCAAACGTTCGCAAACGTGAACCGATGTCTAACGTCGACATCGGAGTTCCCGCGTTCGAGCTCAGGGCGAGTCGGATCGTCGGGGCCACAATCGCGCGCACTCGCGCCACTCGTGCAGATGCCGCCGGGCGAATCGTCGATCGCGTGGGCCCATGTGTAGGTTGTTAAAATCGAAAAACCTCTGACAAAACGCTTCTCGAGTTTGCTTTGCAGCGCGTTGTAGCTCGACTTAGCGCGGTAACGCGTCGCCGTGATCGGACCAATGCCAAGTATTTCGCGCGAGCCTGGTCCACCCTCATCGTTGCCAGTACCGATGTTGCTCAACACGAGCAGGTTTCGACCCAACGAACCTACGTAACCGACTTCCGCCAGCCAGTTAGGCGCAAATTCCCACTGACCCGTCAGGTTGTACTGGTGATACATCTCATCCTTGCGATTCGGATCGTTGAACAGGATGAGACCACCGGATGTCGGCGCTGCGAAACTCGCTCCTGGCGGTTGCACCGTGAATGGCGCCGTCGGAATGCCGGCATCAAACGGATTGCGAGCCTGGAACACTGACGGACAGCCGCTTGGATTGAGAATTGGCTGGCAGGCGTAACTACCGGCTCCGGTGCCGGGATTTGCCGTCAGCGGTTGGGCAGCGCTGATGTCCACCGCGTACAGCAAGCCGTAACCACCGCGAAGAACCATCGTTCGGTCGGATTTGAAACCGCTGTAGGCAAAGCCAATGCGTGGTCCAAAGTTGTTCTTATCGGTATCGGCCAGATCGCGTCCGCCGGGTGCGTTGTCGCCGGCCATTTGAATCGTGCGGGACGCGGGAACAAAGTTGCTCTGTCTATCGAAACGTTCCGTCGGCGCGGTGAAAATGTCGTAACGAAGTCCCAGGTTGAGCGTCAGGTCTGAATTGACTTTCCAGTCGTCCTGCACGAAGAAAGCCATCTCCTTGCTCGACTGAAAGTATGGACCACCCGGATCGCCGCGGCCGACGAAGCCCGGTTGATAACCGAGGAGGAAGTTTGCCAGTGAGGAACCAGTATCGTTTGGTCCAATACCATTGTAGTTGTCCGTGACGAAGCCGCTGCCTTTGGTGCCGAACTGATAATTGCCTTTGGTGCCGTTGTTGCGGCCGCCGTCGTAGTTGCTGTTTTGGCGAACGCGAAAATCGCCGCCAAACTTGAACGTCGAATTCCCCTTGATCACCGTGAGTGCGTCCGCAGCGTGAAAGTTGTTCGAAAGGAAATAAAACGGACCGCCGTCCCCGGTGAACTCTGTCGCGCGATCGGTCCCTGTTAATTCGTCGACGATACCCACCAACACGATTCCTGAGGTGTTTGGACTGATGTTGATGTTGGGCGCGCCGAGTTGTGCACTGATATTTGGACTGAATCCGCCGGCGCCGTTCACGCCTGTGTTAAAGATTCCGATCGAAACGCGAGTGACACCAAAGCGTGCATCGTTTACGACAGTGGGCGAAAAGATGTGCGTGTCGCCCATGGTGAAGCCCTTTGCGTCACCAAACTCATCGCCCGCTGATGGACCGGCAGGCAAATCATTCCCGGTCGGTGACGTGCCGAGTGGAAAGAAGTTATCTCGGGAACGCGCCGTGCTGGATTTGCTGTAACGACCGAAGAGCGTGTTGTTGGCGCCTAGACGCTGATCGATACGAATGTCGTAGCTGTCGACGATCGCGTGTTCTTTCCGGTTAGTTATGAAGTTGCGGCCGGGTCCTGGAAGATTCGGCAACGGAAACGCGTTAACGTACGCGAGCGCAAACGGAGAGAAGCCACCGCAACTCGGGCAATTGCGCAGGTCGTTGCCGGGAATCGGTGTGCCGTTAGGCGCGAAGATTGTACCGATAGGCGCCACCACCGTTCCGCCACCCGCGAGGTTATATGTTCTGGATGTTCCAGGTCGCAGGAGTTCACCGAAATCACCGACACGCATTCTAGCTGTCGGCACCGGCACTGCAGCTGGATCGCCCGTGCCACCGAAGATGGGCGTGCTGTTTCGTTGACCGTTTAGCGAGAAGAAGAAGAAAGAACGATTGCGACCATCATAGAACGGTGGTGTTCCCTCACCGAACCGCGGCAGAAAGATTGGACCACCGACCGTGCCGTAATAATTGTGTGTCACGTAGTTCGGGATAGGCAGATTGCCATCGTCAAACTTGCCGGCCGCCGCGCTGAGAAAGCGTCCTTGATAGATCTCTCCAACAGTTCCGTGAACAGCATTGCCACCGGATTTAAATGTCGTGGATATGATTCCGCCGCCCGCACGTCCTGATTCTGCCGAAGGCACGCTCGTTTCGATCTTGAACTCCGCGATCGCGTCCGGATTCGGATAGATCGCGATCTGCGCAAACTGTCCTTCGTTGTTATCGACGCCGTCGAGCGTGAAGTTGTTATTAGTGGCGCGTGCTCCGTTTACTACGAGTACGGAACCGCCGGATTCCCTAAAGCGAGTCGATTCCGTATTGTTCTGTCCGCCTCCGCCTTGGACGAAGTTGCCACCGCCGCCCAGCAATCCGAGGTTCGGACGAATCACGCCCGGAGAAAGCGCTGCTAATAAAGTAAAATTTCGTTGCGAGATTGGCAGGTCCGTGACCTGCCGGCCGGTGATGAGATCGCCACGCACGCTCGTTTCGCTTTCAACCAGCGGAGCTGCGTCGGCAGTTACCGTGACAGATGACGTGCCCGCGCTCAGTTCGCTGAATCGCACGTCAAGCGGCAAGCGCGCGTTCGTTTCAACTTGCAGTGCCTGGAAAGTGACGGGCTGAAAACCCGGGGCCTCAACGACGACGTTGTATTGACCGGGCTCGAGGTTCGTCACGGTGAATGTGCCTTCGTCGTTCGTCTCGGTCTCGCGCAGTTCACCCGTCCTCACGCTGGTGACCTTGATTTTTGCTTTCGGCACCAAAGCTTCATTCACGTCACGCACGGTTCCGACTATCGAGCCTTTATTACTTTGCGCGACGGCGGAGACGGCACCAATGGTTAGAATCGACAGTGCGGCGAGCAGGTAAGCGGCAAGTGGCTTTCTCATGATTCCAGTCCTTCAAAGGTATGAGACAAGCTAGGCTTGAACTCAGGAAAAAGAGCTTGAAGTTGTGCGACTAAAGGATTAGCCGAGGCGAAAGGCCGCAGCCTCGGAAGCTATTTAACGTTACTAATCCGGTACCCTGGATAGTTTGTTGTCAGAACGAACGAAGTTTTTAATATAGATTCCAGGCTCTGTCAACAGCTTTTTTGATTTTTGTCAGGGCATTAGGCCGCAAAGGCGGCCGCGAACTTGCTCGCCAGCACCAAACTCAACGCGCCACGCAGCGTTGGAGTGTTGCCAAGTGTCGAGGGGAGGATGCGCGCGGAAGGAAGACCGCGGCGAACGCTGTGCTCGATCGCTTCGGTTAAAGCGCTCTCAATCAGGTCCCAGGCACGCGCGATCTCGCCGCCTACAACTACCGCCTCAGGACTAAAACCGATGATTAGATTTGAAATTCCGACACCGAGATAACGCGCCGTTTCAACGAGCGCCGCCTTCGCGTTCGCTTCCCCTCCCAATGCGCGATCTACGACTTCTTTGAAAGTAATTTGATTTTTATTTGAGATCCGGGCCAGTTTACGATAACGAGCGATCGCCGCCCGTTCCGACGAAAACGCCTCCCAACAATCGTCGCTGCCGCACGAACAAGGCACCGGCGCGTGCGCTCCGATCACCATGTGGCCAAACTCACCGGCCGCGCCGCGCTGGCCACGATAAACCTGGCCGTCGAAAATGATCCCCGTGCCGACACCCTCAGCCACGAGTACGAGAATGAAATCGCGCGCGTCGTTGACTTCCGGCCGGCCAAACCAC
>DASZDV010000664.1:0-1514 GCA_035941575.1 Pyrinomonadaceae bacterium | reverse complement strand
ATAAACTGATCGTGGTCCATTGCCGTCCTGAGGTTCAACTGGAGCGTTTAATGTTGCGAGACAAACTGTCACGCGATGAAGCTTTGAGACGCATCAGCTCTCAGATGTCTCAGGAAGAGAAACAGAAATACGCCGATTACTTAATCGATACGTCCGATGGATTTGAATTGACCCGTTCTAGATCAGTGGAAATCCATAACAAACTAATCCGTTTAATCCGTGGTTAAAAAACGATTCTCCTCTATTTGCGCGTTGCTCCTGGCCCTGTGTCTGACCCACACGGGTTGCTTCAGCACCGGGGAACCCTCGACATATTACGGCAAGGTTGTGACACCTCGCGCCCAGGAGTTTCGCTGGAGTAACGGCGGATTGCCGCAGACATTCGATCCTGCATTTGCTGCAGCGCCGCCGGACACAGACGCGGTCCGCGCACTCTTTGAAGGACTGACCGATTACGACCCGCAGACGCTTTCACCTGTTCCCGCCGTGGCAACGCGGTGGGAGTCGTCAAACGATGGTCGCACGTGGACGTTTTATTTGCGTGACAATGCGCGCTGGTCCAACGGTGAGAAGGTCACAGCGCAGGACTTCGTTCGTTCCTGGGAACGCACGCTCAAGATTGGCCCGCTGGCGCCGCATACGGAACTCCTGGCAAACATCGAAGGTGCAGCTCCGAGTGTCTCAACGCCCCATGGCTTTGGCGCCCGCGCGATAAACGAACAAGTTTTGCAGGTAACCCTACAACATGCTGACAGCAGTTTCCCGGCGCTCGTGGCCCATCCGGTTTTTCGTCCGGTTAAAGTCGCGACGGCGGAAAGCACCACTCGTCTCGAATCGCACGAACTGATCTCAAACGGCGCGTTTCAGCTATCTGAGGCCGAGAGAGATCACGTTCAGCTTGAACGCGCGAAAACTTACTGGGACGATGCATCCGTTTCACTCGACCGCGTTACGTTTGTTAATACGGCGGACGCAGAAGACGCCTTGAGTGCTTATCGCGCCGGCAACATCGATGCGATCACAAACGCGCCGTTCGAGCCGCTGGCCTTGAAGCTACTGGCTCCGTACAAGGACTTTCATCGTGCCACCTTCGGAGCTCTGACCTACTACGCATTAAATACGTCGCACGAGCCATTTGACGACGTGCGCGTTCGCGAAGCGCTCGCTCTCGCGATCGATCGGGAACGCATCAGCCGCGATGATCTCGGCGGTTCAACTGAGCCGGCGGGTAAGTTTTTACCGGAAGCAATGTCGGGTGAGAAGCCTGTGGTAGACAAGGCTGAGCTGCTTGGGCACGATGTAGACAAGGCGAAACAACTTCTCGCTGAGGCGGGATATCCGAACGGCGAAGGGTTTCCGGTGATACGGCTTTTGATCAACCGCAACGAGCAACAACGTATCGTGGCGCAGTCGATCGCGGCAATGTGGCGCGCGGTACTCAACATCGAAACGGAGATTATCATCAAGAGTTGGGACGAATACGAAGCTGCCATTCGTGCCGGCGACTACGACCT
>DASZDV010000663.1:0-5773 GCA_035941575.1 Pyrinomonadaceae bacterium | reverse complement strand
CAATTCTTCATGGGCCATGCTAGGGGCGTACTCTTCGGGCGGGAGGTAGTTGGTGGCGAGGCGGAGATAGCAGTCAACAATTGCGGCGTAGGCCAGCGCGTAGTTCGGATCGAGCTCAATCGCCTGCCTAAAATGCCCAATCGCTTTCTCAATCCCCGTTCGCGTGTACCGACTCCAGTGATAACGCCCCTCCAAATACGCCTGATACGCATCTGCATTCTCCGTATACCGCGCCGTGATTCGCTTCTCTTCCTCACCCGTCAACTTCAGTTTCAAATTCGCAACCAACTGCCGCGTGATCGCCTCTTGAATCTGAAGCAGATCCTTGTTCTGTGAGTCGAAAATCTCGCCCCACAACTGCCAACCAGTCGCGACATCAACTAACTCCACAGCAATCGTGATCGCCGCCGGTCGCCGGTGTATCGCCCCCACTCGCGCCGGCGGCGCACTAACCGTCCCAACGAGCACCGCATGCGCGCCCAACGCCTTTCCCGTCTTCAACGGATCGATTTCAGTTTTTCTGTGGCGAAACACCGCACTGCGCGACATGACGCGTAACCTGGAGAGGCGTGAGAGGCTGTTGATGATGTTGTCAGTAACGCCTTCAGCTAAATATTCAAGCCCTTCGTCACCACTCGCATTGATGAACGGCATGACAGCCACGACAACCCGAGGCCCAACGGAGTTATCGCGAGGTGAATGCTCCTCATCGAATTCAGCAGTGGTAGCAGTATCTTCATTCGCCTCGTGGACTTTGACACTAGCGACAAACCGATACCCACGGCGCGCTACCGTCTCGATATATTTCGGACCAGCACGTTCATCACCCAACGCTTTTCGCAGCGTGAAGATGTTCTGCGTAAGATTCGCCTCTTCAACAAACGTGTCAGGCCACACTTCCTTCAGCAGATCATCTTTCTCCAATAATTGACCTGCATTCATTACGAGCCGCACGAGGATTTCAGTCGCCTTGGGAGTGAGTGAGACCGCTTCGCCATCACGTGTGAGAACGCGCTGAGCCACATTGAGGCGATATGGACCAAATTCGTAGAGGTTAGAGCTATGAGGCATATAGTCCTTGAGAACGAGCTAAGAAATCTTTGAGTTTGTTCTAAGGATTTCCGGTTGTAGTGTGAGTATATTCGCAACGTCGCCAAGCGCCGCTGCCATTTACAGGCTGCGTGATTCTAAAGGCAAGTCTCGCGAATGGCAAGATCCGAGAGCGTCTCGTTCGCGCGTTTGATTCGGCCCAGTTGAGAGAGGGGGCAATGTCAACTGGTGGACCGGTGGGTGTCCTTAGCCGGATTTGGGTCCTCACCCCAGCGACCTTCGCTGCTCTTGTGCTTCATGGCGGCTTCGCCCAGCAAGACTGGCCCTGAAGCACAAGACGGTGAAGTAAAACCATTCCTTTGTCGCTCTCTTCCCAGACTGTTATGCTTTTAGCGCCTTCGCGATGTCAGACGCAAACTCCCAACTCAAAGATCGTGTGCGTGCGTTTTGGCAGGAGCATCCTTGCGGGACTAAGTTTGCCGACGCTGAACCAGGTTCCCGACGCTTTTATGAACTCGTCGAAGCACATCGTTATGAGAAGGAGTGGCACATTCCGATCGCCGCCGGTTTTGCACACGCAAAAGATCTCGCAGTGCTCGAAATCGGTTGTGGACTGGGAACTGATGGCGCGGAATTCGCCAAGGCTGGCGCTCATTACACCGGAATCGATCTCACTGAGGCCGCAGTAGATCTCGCGCGACGTCGCTTCGAAACCTTTTATCTACGCGGATCGTTCCGCGTGGGCGACGCAGAACGGCTGGATTTTCCGGATGAAACGTTTGACTTGGTTTACTCCCACGGAGTTTTGCATCACACGCCTGACACACAAGCAGCAGTTGGCGAGATTCACCGCGTACTTCGGCCCGGTGGACGCGCAGTTGTGATGCTCTATCATCGCGATTCCTATAATTATCGAATCAACATCTCTGTCCTGCGCCGAGCAGGCGTGCACTTATTGCGCTGGGACTCAGGTGTAAAGCTGGTGCAAGCGCTCACGGGTGAAAGCGAAGAATCATTGCGCCAGCACGCGCGACAATTGCGAGCGGATTCGCGTTACCTGAGTTCAGATGAGTTTCTGAGCCGCAACACTGACGGCGCCGGCAATCCGTTGGCCCGAGTCTATTCACGCGATGAGGCGCGGGAACTCTTCAAAGAGTTCGCCTCAGTCAAGCTACAGCCGTATTTCTTGAACAAGCGCTGGCTGCCGCTGCTCGGCCGAATCCTGCCTCGAGCGCTCGAAGCGAAACTTGCCGGCAGATGGGGCTGGCATTTGTGGATTTACGCTACAAAAGGGGCTACAAAAGGGCAATGAAAAGTTTTCTCGTCACCGGCGGCGCGGGGTTTATCGGCTCACACCTCGTCGATCGACTCCTCGGCTCCGATATCGATCGAATTACTGTCGTTGACGACTTCAACAATTTTTACGAACCGCAAATCAAACGCGACAACGTTCGCGAACACCTCAAAGACTCGCGATACAAACTCACAGAAGTTGACATTCGTGATCGCGCCGCCCTGGAACAACTGTTCAAACAAAACAAATTTGACTGCATCGTTCACCTTGCTGCACGCGCTGGTGTGCGACCTTCGCTGAAAGAACCAGAGCTGTACACGCAAACCAACATTAACGGCACGCTCAACCTTCTCGAACTCGCGCGCTACAACGGCATCAAACAATTCGTCTTTGGTTCTTCGTCATCCGTTTACGGCATTAACGCCAAGGTGCCCTTCAGCGAAGACGATCCGATTCGCCAACCTATCTCTCCGTACGCGGCAACAAAAGCAGCGGGCGAGCTCCTTTGCCATACTTATTCACATCTCTACGGACTTCGTTGTGTGTGTCTCCGCTTTTTTACTGTCTATGGACCACGACAACGTCCGGATCTCGCGATTCACAAGTTTGCGAAACTGATCACTCAAGGCAAACCTATTCCCGTTTTCGGCGACGGCACGACACGTCGCGACTACACCTACGTCGACGACATCATTGATGGTGTCGTTGCCGCAATTCATTACGACAAGAGCGATTACGAGGTCTTCAATCTCGGCGAATCACGCACGGTCGAACTCAGAGAACTCATTTCCCTTTTAGAAAAGGAACTCGACACACAGGCAAAGATCGATCGCCAACCATCACAGCCTGGCGACGTTCCGCAAACATTCGCGGACATTACAAAAGCCCGCGCGCTCCTGGGCTACAACCCGCAAACCCAGATCGAAGGGGGCCTGCATAGGTTTGTTCAGTGGTTCCGGGGAAATTTGGTCTAGAATGCAAGAGTTGATGAAGATTCTTGACGAACAGGAGACTCTGAAACAACAAGCGCCGGCAGCCCCCGCTGTCGAAGCGCCCGAAGTCTCAGTCTTCCTTCCGGTTTACAACGAAGAACCGAACCTCCGCCCGCTTCATGCAAAACTCGACGAAGCATTGAAGACTCTCGGCCGGTCGGCGGAGATTGTTTACGTCGATGACGGTTCGAGTGACAAAAGCTTGAAGATCCTGCGCGAGATCGCCGAAATGGATCCGCGTGTACGGGTCGTCGCGTTGCGCAGAAACTACGGACAAACGGCGGCGATGGCGGCCGGTATCGACGCGGCGCGCGGCAAGGTGCTAATCCCCATGGACGCGGATCTCCAAAACGATCCCGCCGATATCAAACGGTTGTTGGAAAAACTCGACGAAGGCTACGACGTAGTTTCAGGTTGGCGCAAAAACCGGAAAGACAAGATGGTGACGCGCAAGATACCTTCGATGATCGCGAACCGTTTGATCTCCTGGATTGGCGGCGTGCCGCTTCACGATTACGGCTGCTCGTTGAAAGCATATCGACGCGAGTCGTTGCAGGACGTTCGGCTTTACGGAGAGATGCACCGCTTCATTCCGATCTACGCTTCGTGGGCCGGCGCGCGCGTGACCGAAATTCCGGTCGAGCATCACGCGCGGACCATGGGCAAGTCGAAGTACGGGCTGTCGCGAACGTTGAAAGTCGTTTTCGACTTGATGACGATCAAGTTTATGGCGTCGTATCAAACGAAACCGATCTACGTGTTTGGTTCGTTTGGAATGTTGGCATTTGCGATCTCATTATTCGCGGGACTATACGCACTCTTTCTCAAGATTATTCACAAGGCCGACTTCGTGCAGACTCCTTTGCCGATTCTTACGATTGTGATGTTTGCTGTCGGCATTCAGTTTCTGCTGATGGGCTTGCTCGCGGAGATGCTGGTCCGCACTTACCACGAATCACAAGCGAAGGCGATTTACGCTGTGCGCGAACGTTTAGGTTTCAGAGACTAGATTTCAAATGTGCGGAATCACTGGCTGGGCTAACCTCGACTCACATGCGCCACCTCCCGACGGCGCGCGCGACCTGCTGCATTCGATGTGCGAGCGCATGGTCCATCGTGGCCCTGACTCAGAAGGTCTGTTTGTAACCACCGGCGCGGGGCTGGGTATGCGACGCCTCGCGATTATCGATCTCGTCACCGGCGAACAACCAGTTTTTAATGAAGACCGTTCGGTTGCGGTGATTCTCAACGGTGAGATCTACAACTACCGAGAACTTCGTTCGACACTCGAGAAACGCGGACACGCATTTCGCAGCGCTTCAGACACCGAAGTGTTGCCGCATCTTTACGAAGAGTACGGTGATGAAATGGTCCACGAGCTGAACGGCATGTTTGCCTTCGCCTTGTGGGACAGCAAGCGCCGCCGCCTCTTGATTGCGCGCGATCGATTTGGAGAGAAGCCGCTTTACTGGGGCGTCTTTGACAACACACTGCTCTTTGCGTCCGAGCCGAAAGTCTTGTTGGCCCATCCGTCGGTTCGACCGTCGCTCAACTTAGATGCGCTTCGGCAATACCTGTCGTTCGATTACGTACCTGCGCCGCTTTCGATTTACGAAGGTATTAACAAGCTTCCGGCGGCGCACAAGCTTACGCTCGAAGCCGGCCGCGTCAGGGTCGAACGTTTTTGGAAGCTCAGTTATAAAACCGCAGAACCTGTTCCGACCGAAAAAGAAGCCGCCGATCGCTTACAAGAGCTGCTGGCCGACGCAGTGAGGATGCGTTTGGTTTCCGACGTACCGCTCGGCGTTTTGCTGTCGGGCGGAGTTGATTCCTCAACGGTAGCCGCTTTAGCCGTACGAGCGTCATCGGAAGCGGTCAAGACCTTTTCAATCTCGTTTGCGGAATCGTCGTTCGATGAATCCGCGTACGCGCGCGGGGTCGCGAAGTTTCTCGGCACGGACCATCACGAAGAACGATTGAGTGCAAACCTCGCTGCCAATCTCGTCAGCGAAATCGGGTCGTGGATGGACGAACCTTTCAGCGATCCGTCGCTGGTGCCGACATACTTGTTGTCTCGTTTCACGCGCAAGCACGTGACCGTCGCGTTGGGTGGCGACGGAGGTGACGAACTGTTTGCCGGTTATCCGATGTACGCCGGTCATCGTTGGGCGGAAGTTTACAAACGCACGCCGGCCGCGCTGCGAAAAGGAATAGTCGAACCGTTAGTGCGGTTGCTGCCTGTGAAGACGAAGAACCTTTCATTCGATTACAAGGCACTCAGATTTGTCACCGGCGCGAAATACGACGCGGTTACGCGGCATCACGTTTGGTTTGGTTCGTTCACTCCAGCCGAACAAGAGCAACTACTCACGCCCGAGGCTTTAGCCTCGAGCAACGGCGAGATCTACGCCCAGGCGCGAGACATTGCCGACGAGTG
>DASZDV010000662.1:0-12280 GCA_035941575.1 Pyrinomonadaceae bacterium | reverse complement strand
AGCTGTTGCAGAAGTACCTGCTGAAGTTCTATCCACCCAACCACAAGGTCGTCGTCGTTATTTCGAAGACACACCCGCTGGCCGAGTCGGTCACACAGAAGATTGACATAGGAAAGCTCGCGAGTGCGCTACAGCGGGGATTGCTTGTTGGAACGCTCTTTATTCCCCCGGTCAAACATCGAGAAGTCGCGGATCAGAAACTCGCCGACAAGATGAGAGTGCCGGATGCTGGCTCGATCAAAGAGACTCCTCCAGGCAGACCGCCCAAGCGTTCCGGTAAACCAGAAATTGGACCGAAACCCGGTAAATCCAAGTCGTCACAACCGCGCGCGCACAAAAAATGATCGAGCCAAGGCGAAGATACATCGTTGCAGCGACGCCCCGAACGGGAAGCAGTTTACTTTGCGAGGCGCTCAAGACAACCACGGTTGCCGGTCGCCCGGATGAGGTTTTTGCTCCGGCTTTTCGAGACACATGGTATGGTCATTTGGGAATAAAGGGACCAGTTAGTTTCAAGGATTATCTGAGTGTTGCGTTGCGGTATGGGACAACTGCGAATGGTGTCTACGGTTTGAAAATTCAATGGATGCATGTGGCTACATTGGCACGTGAGGCCACGTTTGCCGGAAACAGTGAGGACGTTTTGGAACACCTCTTTCCCGGCGCCGCATTTATCAACATCGTTCGACGCGACCGCCGGGGACAAGCGCTGTCCTGGTACCGCGCGGAAATAACAAATGAATGGTGGCGTTGGGCCAAAGATGGGAATGGCTCGCGATCTCGTCCCGAGCCTCCGTTTGATGCGGAGGCTGTACACGCGATTGAAATCGAGATCGATCGACATCAACTCGCGTGGGAGCGTTACTTTCGCAAGCGTCGCATTAAGCCGTTAACGATCGAATACGAGGACCTCGTCCAGGATTACTGCGGGCAGGTTGCGCGAGTGCTCGATTTCCTGGATCTGGAAGTATGGCGAGCCTGGTTGATGCCGCCTGCGCCACTCGCGCGGCAGTCAGACCACCTTACCGTCCGCTGGCGACAGTTGATGGACCAGGCGCATCCCTCTAATAGGCCAAAAGGTGAAATCACGGCGCAGTATTATCATTATTGAGGGTTTCTACAAAGACCCATTAGCAATCCGGGACTACGCTCTGCGCCAGCGTTACTACACGCCTTATGAGGACGAAGATGCTGTGCGAACCGGCAAGGTGCGGGCAACGTGGTGGGCCACGCGCTTCCGCAGCGCTGATGAGTGTCCGTTCAAATCGTCTGAAGCACTCGTCAAGATGCTTGAAAATGCCGTCGGTGAAACTATCGACAGCGAGCATTGGCGCGCATCATATCCTGTGGATGCCGCGTCTAAACCCATTGCTGGCGCGCTCCGTAGCGCTCGCACTTGTCTGTGGAATTGCTGCTTCCACGTAAAACCGGACAACGGGCAGCGACTGGGCGACGGAGTGCACAACCATGTAACCGATAGTTGGAACAGAGTTGGACCAGAAGGTTGGGCCGGCTTGATCTACTTGAATCCTGTCGCACCACTCGAAGGCGGTCTTCATCTGTGGCGGAACGTGGACCCGACGCAGAACTTCGACTGGATGTCGCCGTCCAAAAACTGGGAAAGCATCGATTCATTTGCAAATTTGTTCAATCGCCTCATCCTTGTCCGCGGAGACATACCTCACAGCGGCGCGAGAGGTTGGGGTGATAGTATTCAGACCGGCAGGATGTACCAGACGTTTTTCTTCCGCACTCTTCCCCGGCGCACTATCTGGCCCGTTTCGCTGCCCGAAGTAGGCGCGTGAAATGATCGTTTTAGAGGACATACTCGCTCACCGAAAGTGGCTGCGACGATCGTGGCCATTCCCGCACGTCGTTGCGCGCAATGTCTTTAAAGCGGAGTTCTACAACGCAATGGCCCGGCAGCTTCAGCAACTGCTCGAACAGGGCTTGAGTGAAACACCCGTTAACGGAAAATTCTCACGCAACATCTCCGGATATGATGCTTACGGAACAGGTTTCAACCAGGCAATCCCAGAGCCTATCGCGGTTTTTCTTTCAAAGCCGTGGCGAGACATGATGTGCGCGCTTTTTGGAATCACGCCAACGCCTTACGTTTTCGCCGGTACTCACCATCACACGGTCGGCAGCGAAAACGGTTTCATACACAACGATTTCAACCCGGTATGGTTTCCCCTCCTTCCCGGCGATCACATACAGATACCGAACAACCAGCTTTGCACCTACAAGACCGGTGATGGCCCACTCAAACCATCCGAGAAGGTCCAGGTTGTGCGCGGCGCCGTCGTGATCTTCTATCTTCTCAACGACGGTTGGCAGCCCGGCGATGGTGGTGAAACCGGGCTCTACACATCTGCTCGTTCGAACGTGTCAGAACCCGCGCTTCGTTGTCCACCGGAAAACAATAGTCTCATCATGTATGAGTGCACGCCGTATTCGTTTCACTCGTTTGTGACCAACCATCGGCAGCCTCGTACGTCGATCATTATGTGGGTTCACCGGCCATTAGAAGAGGCAATCGCGGCCTTCGATGAAGCAAAGCTCGAAAGATGGAAGTCATGAAAAGGGTCTGCGTATTAACGGGCGCGAGTGGATTGCTTGGGACAGCATTCATCGAACGCTTTGCCGATCAGTATCAAATCGTCGCTGTTTACAACCAAAACCCAGTTCATTATGCAACGCAGGAACAAACGTTTGTTGATCCACTACTGCCGTCGCGGAAGATACCTGAAAACAATGGGGCCGTTTATTCAATACGGGCTGACGTTTCGAATCCGCGCGAGATCGATGCCTTGATCGACGAAGTCGTGAGTCGTTTTGGGCGCATTGATCTGCTGGTTAATGCTGCTGCGTATCGTGTGTGGTCGCATCTGTTGGACGACGACGCCATCAACACAGCGGAAGACGTTCTGAAGGTAAACGTCCTTGGACCACTGCGACTTTCAGTCGGGATTGCCAACCGCTTCTGGCGAGCGGATCCCGAAGCTAACGTCGAATTCAACCGGAACATCATCAATGTCTCAAGCACGGCAGGAATGTTCGTCTATCCGGATCTCGGCCAGGGAATCTATGCAATGTCGAAGGCCGCGTTGATCAATCTCACGTACCACCTGGCGAGTGATTTCTGGGACATCGGGATTCGCGTCAATGCAGTTGCGCCCGACACCTTTCCCGGTCGCATTCCAACAGAGTCTGTCCTGGAAGCCATAAACGGCTTCGATCGATCCGACGCCACGGGTCAGGTGTTGCCGCTTTACAACGAAACGTAGCTCACGATAGCGCGAGGAGAAATGCAATGAATGTGCTCTTCGTAAACATGCCCTTCAACGCGACGCGTCCCGCGATCGGCGTCAGTTTGCTCAAGAGCCATCTGCAAAGAATCGGCGTTTCTTCGCGGATCGCATACTTCAACATGAAATTCGAATGCCTCGTGGGGGAATCAGACTACAAGTACATCGCCGAAAATGCGCCTGCGCAGAGTGTTATGGGAGACTGGATCTTCTCGCGTGCAGCGTTTGGCGCGAATGACAAAGCCGATGCTGCTTATCTCGAGACCTTCATGCAGCGGTTTGGCAATCTTGCTTCGACTGCTGATGCCATCCCCATTGCAAAACGTGTTCGTCAAGTGACGGACAAGTTTCTGCAAGAGTGTTTTGACGAGATCGATTGGCAGGCTTACGACGTGGTTGGTTTTACTTCGACTTTCGCTCAACACGTCGCTTCGTTGGCTCTTGCCGGGCGAGTAAAAGAACGGTTTCCACATATCGTGATTATCTTTGGCGGCGCCAATTGTGAAGAGGAAATGGGACTCCAACTGCACCGCTCCTTCCCGTTTATCGATTATGTTTGGAGCGGAGAGGCGGACATCGGCTTTCCCAAGTTGATCCAGGAGTTGAAAGATGGAAAACGACGGCATCAGATTCCCGGCCTAATCTCTCGCGTTGACGGCGACAGCCATTACACGAGCCTCGCTCCCGAACAAGTGAATGATATGGATGCGCTGCCCTATCCGAACTACGACGATTACTTCGAGCAGCGAGCCATATTGCTTCCGCAAAAACAGTCGGGAGTGCTCATGGAGTCGTCGCGCGGTTGCTGGTGGGGGCAAAAACACCACTGCACGTTTTGCGGGCTCAATGGAATGTCGATGGCGTTTCGAAGCAAGAGTGCAGCGCGTGTGCTCGATGAGATCACATCCCTATGCGGTCAATACAAGCAACGGTTTGTCGAGATGGTCGATAACATTCTGGACATGCAGTACTTCCACGATCTGCTGCCGGAACTTCACAGTCGCGGTCTCAAGCTGGGACTGTTTTATGAAACCAAAGCAAACCTCACAAAGGATCAGGTTCGATTGTTGCGCGATGCCGGCGTGGACACCATTCAACCCGGAATTGAGAGTTTTAGCACAGAGATTCTTCACATAATGCGCAAGGGAACCAGCGCCGTGCAGAATGTGCAGCTATTGAAGTGGTGCAAGGAAATTGGAGTCAAACCCTTTTGGAACATGATCTACGGCTTTCCGGGTGAGGATCCGGGCGATTATGAATCAACCGCAAGAATCGTCGATTCGATCCATCACTTTCAACCGCCGTTCGGATTTGGCGCCATTCGCCTCGATCGATTTAGCCCCAACTTCTTCTCGGCTAAAGAGCTCGGCTTTTGTAACATTCGGCCCGATCGTAGTTACGGATACATCTATAGACTCGCGCAGGACGAGCTCTTTCATCTCGCCTACTATTTTGAACACGACTATGAAGACGGGCGCGATCCGGAAAGCTATGTGAGTGAAGCTTATACCTCTGTAAAGCGCTGGCATGAAGATTCAGACACGCGCGGGCTGGTTTATGCCGATCACGGCCAGCGCCTCGCGCTTTGGGACTTTAGGTCGTGCGCTGATAAGACCCTCAATATCCTCAGCGGCGAAGAACGAGCTGTTTATCTTTACTGCGATCAAAACCATTCACTTCCGCAGATCAGAACGTTTCTGTCCGAGCGTGGCGCTTCGAATATCGAACTTGAACCCTTTCTCGATCGACTTGTTAACAGTCGTCTAATGCTTAACCTTGATGGACGTTATCTAAGTCTCGCTATTCCGGCCTCCAGCATGCCTGCGAATGGTAATCACGGAACGAAGCAACAAACCGATCACGTCTTACTCTAATTAGCGGTGCCAGTAACTCTTTATTCTTTCAGCAAGTAGAGGAAACGGAACGTAATCGGCGCTGCGTCCGGCGCGCCGCAATTCACCCACCATGCGCATCGCTCCGTCTGCATTTCGTGTGTGCACCACGATTGTCGAGGCGCGTTGTAACTCCGGATTTGAGCAGAGCCACAGCGCAACTGCGTAACCGGTTCGCTCATCATCGGTTGATTCCGCGTTGTAGTGTTCCGGATGTAAATCGTGATCTAGAAAGATCGCGTCGTAAGAACCGGCGCTCAAGAGACGTTGGGCTTCGGCGACGTTATGAGCGATGTCGACAAGGTCACCCTTAAAGCGCGCTGTGAACCAGCGATGGCGTCGTTGGTCATCGTCCAAGAGGAAGACGCGGATCGGATGACGCTCCGCATTCATCCGTGTGAGACCGAGTTTGTTGAGTAATGAGTGAATCAAATTCATCCGTTGTCTTAATCTCTCCCGTAAAACTCAGCGCGTGTTATATCTCAGAGGTAACATAAGGTAGTATAGGTTAACCTAAATTTCCTCCAGGTGAGATGGGTGATCGACGAAGGCGAACTCCGTAATAAAGAGAGTACAGAAGTTTGCGAAGAGTGCTTCGGCACCGGAACCAAATTGGACCCGGTCAAAGGAGCGATCCCTTGTCCCTGCCGGAGGCATGAACGTTCGCGCAAGCTGACCGCCGCCGCCCGGATTCCTCGTCGTTACGAAAAGTGTGCGTTTGCGAACTTCATCAGCGATCCAGGCACGTCGCAGGATCACGCGCTTCGGCACGCGCACAAATTCGCCAACGAGTACCCGGCAGTCGATCGTGGACTTTTGTTCATGGGTCCTGCGGGTGTCGGAAAGACGCATCTTGCAGTTTCAATCCTCCGCGATCTAATCGACAAAGGTTTTGCCGGTGTCTTCTACGAATTCGGATCGCTGCTCAAAGAGATTCAGGACTCGTACAATCCAGTTTCGAAGTCATCGGAACTGAGAGTTCTCGCACCCGTTTACCAGGCCGATGTGCTGGTGCTGGATGAGCTGGGCGCCACCGTGCCGACCGAGTGGGTGCGCGACACGATGTACCAGATCATCAACAAACGATATAACGACAACAAGCTCACGATTTTTACTACAAACTTTCTCGATAAAGGCAACGAACTCGAGGAACGGATCACATATCGTTTGCGCAGCCGCCTTTATGAAATGTGTACCAACGTGGTGATAGACGGAGAGGACTACCGGAGACGACGCAGGCCGGACTTTGTATAGATGCCCAAACGCACTGACATTCACAAAATACTAATCATCGGTTCCGGTCCAATCGTGATCGGCCAGGCCTGCGAGTTTGACTATTCAGGCACGCAAGCGTGCAAAGCACTCCGGCAGGAGGGTTATGAGATCGTGTTGGTCAACTCCAACCCAGCCACGATCATGACCGATCCCGAGACAGCCGACATCACCTACATCGAACCACTCACAGTCGCATCAGTTACCGAAATAATTCGTCGTGAGCGTCCTGACGCACTGCTGCCGACAGTTGGCGGACAAACAGCGCTGAATCTCGCGATTGCGCTGTCAGAAGCAGGCGTGCTCGACGAGTTCAACGTGGAGATGATCGGCGCGAACCGCGACGCCATTCGAGTCGCGGAGAACCGTCTGCTGTTCAAGCAGGCAATGGACGAAGCGGGTTTGGAGATGCCGCGCGGTGGGTTTGCGAAATCGTGGGACGAAGCGCGCGAGATCGTGGCGTTAACGAACTATCCGGCGATCATTCGCCCGTCGTTCACGCTCGGCGGCACCGGCGGAGGTATTGCTTACAATCCGGAAGAGTTTGAAGAGATCGTCCGCGGTGGTTTGGCAGCGTCGCCGATTCACGAAGTGTTGATTGAAGAGTCGATTCTGGGTTGGAAAGAGTTTGAACTTGAAGTGATGCGCGACCTTGCCGACAACGTCGTGATCATCTGTTCGATTGAGAACTTCGATCCGATGGGCGTGCATACCGGCGACTCGATCACGGTTGCGCCGGCGCAAACGCTGACGGATCGCGAGTACCAGTTGATGCGCGACATGGCGATCCGCGTGATCAGGAAGGTCGGCGTGGAAACGGGAGGTTCGAATATCCAGTTTGGAGTTAACCCGGAGAACGGCGATATTCGCATCATCGAAATGAACCCGCGTGTTTCGCGTTCGTCGGCACTGGCTTCGAAAGCGACCGGTTTTCCGATCGCAAAGATCGCCGCAAAGCTTGCGGTCGGCTACACGCTCGACGAGATTCCCAACGACATCACGCGCAAAACACCAGCCTCGTTTGAACCCACGATCGATTACGTTGTGGCGAAGATTCCGAAGTGGGACTTCGAGAAGTTTCGCGAAGCCGAAGACGTGCTCGGGACGCAGATGAAGTCTGTCGGCGAAGTAATGGCAATCGGACGCACATTCAAGGAAGCGCTTTTCAAAGGACTTCGATCTTTGGAAGCGGTTAAGCCGTTGCGACTCGAAGACATCTCCGATGACGAGTTACAACGCAAACTCGCGCGGCCCAACTCACACCGGTTCTCCTACATTTCTTATGCACTGCAACACAACTGGCCCATCTCGGAGATTTATCGTCTTTCGAGGATCGATCCGTGGTTTTTGGATCAGTTGCAGCAGGTGATGGACATTCAAAGGGAAATTGAAGGCAAAAAGTTGGAAGAGATTTCTGCGGATGAGTTGCGTTGGTTCAAGGAGGTAGCTCTTTCCGATCGCCGGCTGGCGTATCTTACGGAGCGTTCGGAAGACGAGGTGCGAGCGCGGCGCAAGGAACTGGGCATCGTCCCGGTTTACAAACGCGTGGACACGTGCGGCGCCGAGTTTGAGTCGCACACGCCTTATCTCTATTCAACTTACGAGACGGAAGACGAAGCAGCGCCAACCGACAGGCGGAAGATCATGATTCTGGGATCTGGTCCAAACCGTATCGGCCAGGGCATTGAGTTTGACTACTGCTGTTGCCACGCATCGTTCGCGCTGCACGAAGCCGGTTTCGAGACGATAATGGTCAACTGCAATCCCGAAACCGTTTCGACCGACTACGACACTTCCGATCGTCTGTATTTCGAGCCGCTTACGTTTGAAGACGTGATGAATATCGTCGACGTGGAAAAACCCGAAGGCGTGATCGTTCAGTTTGGCGGGCAAACGCCGCTGAATCTCGCGATGCGATTGCACAAAGCTGGCGTGCGAATTATCGGTACGTCGCCTGACTCAATTGACCTCGCAGAGGATCGCAAGCGCTTTGGATCGTTGTTAAGAGAATTGGGTATTCCGCAGCCGGACCACGGAATGGCAGCTTCTGTGGAAGAAGCGCGCGAGGTTGCCGGGCGAATTGGTTATCCAGTGCTGGTCCGTCCGAGTTACGTCCTCGGTGGACGCGCGATGGCGATTGTTTACGATCAGGAGCAACTCGAGAAATACGTGCTCACCGCTGTCGGTTTTACTCCCGATCGTCCTGTGCTGATCGACAAGTTTCTCGAGCAGGCCGCGGAGTTTGACGTTGATGCTTTGGCTGACGAGACGGCGTGTGTGATTGCGGGAATTCAGGAACACATCGAAGAGGCCGGCATTCACTCCGGCGACTCGTCATGCGTGTTACCGCCGGTGCGAATCGACCCCGAGCACTTGGAAACGATGCGTCACTACACGAAGAAGTTGGCGCGTGCGTTGTCGGTGTGCGGGTTGATGAACATTCAGTTTGCAATCAAGGACCATCGTGTTTACGTGTTGGAAGTTAATCCGCGCGCTTCTCGCACGGTGCCGTTTGTTTCCAAAGCGACAGGTGTTCCCATCGCCCGCATCGCGGCACTGGTCATGGCGGGACAGCAACTGAAAGATTTCAACCTGCCTGAGGAGCTGACGGTCCAACGTTTCTTTATCAAATCGCCGGTGTTTCCATTTGCGAAGTTTCCCGGAGTCGATCCGATTCTAAGTCCGGAGATGCACTCGACCGGCGAAGTAATGGGCATCGGCGATTCGTTTGGCGAGGCGTACGGCAAAGCAATGATGGGCGCCAATGTAAGTTTGCCGACGACCGGAAAAGCGTTCATGAGTGTGAACGATGCGGACAAAGGAACTGCGGTCTTGCTGGCGCGCAAATTGAATCGTTTGGGATTTGAGCTGGTCGCAACGCTTGGCACGGCTGCAAGATTGCGCGAAGTAGGTCTGCCGGTTGAGAGTGTTTTCAAAGTGAACGAAGGCCGGCCGAACATTGTGGACCATATTAAGAGTGGCGAGATATCAGTGGTCATCAACACGCCGTTGGGTCGTGTGTCGCGTTTCGACGAGCAGGCGATTCGGCGTGCTGCGTTGCAATATAACGTGCCGTGTGTGACGACGATGACCGGAGCACAAGCGCTGATTGAGGCGATTGCGGCTGCGGGAGTGGGCAGCACGCCGAACGTGCACTCGCTTCAGGAATTGCACGCGATGCGCGCGTCGATGGACGCAGTTTCGTCAGTGCAATGACCAACGGACTTGGGGGGACTTCCGTGCAGATCAATTCCGAAGAAACAATCCGTCGCATTCTTGATGAGTGCCGCACGATCGCGGTCGTTGGACTTTCGTCTGATACATGGCGCGCTTCTAATGCCGTCTCTGCGTACATGCGACGCAGTGGTTACAAAGTGATCCCGGTGAATCCGAACGAGACCGAGGTGTTTGGTGAAAAGGCGTATCCGGATCTTGCGGCTGTGCCGGAAAAGATAGAGCTCGTCGATGTGTTTCGGCGATCGGATGAAGCGGGAAAGGCTGTTGATGAAGCGATCGCCGTTGGCGCGAAGGCTGTGTGGTTGCAGGAAGGTGTGATCGACAGGGCGGCCGCACAGCGTGCGGTTGATGCGGGGTTGTTGGTGGTGATGGACCGCTGCTGGTTGAAAGAGCACAGGAGACACGGCAAGTGAGTGTTCCGATTCGTGCCGTTGCGATCACAGTCAGTGATGCTTGTTCGCGTGGCGAGCGGCAGGATGATTCGGGTGCGGCGCTCGTTGAATTGCTGCGTGAAATTGGGGCGGAGGTTGTTGAAACACGGATTGTTTCTGACGACCTTGGGCCACTGGTTCAAACGCTCCGGGAGATCGCAGGGCGTGACGGTGTCAATTTGATCTTGACCACCGGTGGCACCGGCCTTGGACCACGTGACAACACGCCTGAAGCGACGCGCCAGGTAATTGAACGTGAGGCGCCGGGGATCGTTGAAGCGATTCGTGCCGAGTCGTTGCGTGTGACGCCGATGGCCATGATTTCGCGCGGTGTTGCCGGAGTTGCGTGCGCGACGTTGATTATTAATTTGGCGGGTTCACCGAAGGCCGTGCGTGAGAGTTTTGCGGTTATTCAGCCGGTGTTAGGCCACGCAGTTGATCTTCTTGCCGGAAAGACCCGCCACTGACGTCGCTACCCGGCGCGACGTCGCTACGCGACTAACTTGTCTTTTTGCCTTTAAATCCCGGCGTTAAAACGCCGGGCTCCCACTGGCGCAAACGATCGATGATCACGCCTTCGCGTAACGACCAATCACAGGTACGAAGCGACTCGATCCCGAGCGCGGTCATCACTCCTTCCAAAACGAATCCACCGGCGACGATGATATCGGCGCGTTGAGGCGAAAGACCGGCGATAGTGTGACGTTCGGAAATCGTCAGTGACGCAAGTGTTTCATTGAGCTGTTTGAGTTGTGCAAGCGTGACTGTGCTCTCGGTAAGAGGCGCGAGATGATTCAAGGCGGCGCCAATCGTCAGCGCAGTTCCCGACGTCGCGGTTGTGTAGTCCCAACCGTGTTCGCGGAGTTCGCTTGCGGACGCTTCAAGGGCAACACGGACTTCAGAGCGCAAATCGTCCAGTTCGCTCGCCGCAGGCGGATCTGAACGCAGAAACCGATCCGTCAAACCAACCGCGCCGAGCTTAACAGACACGAGTTTTAGCGGTTCGCGATTTTGGAAGATCGAGATCTCGGTAGAGCCGCCACCGATGTCGATGTTGAGACTCGTCACGCCTTTATCGGTACAGCCGTGCGCCGCGGCGAGACCAATCAACCTCGCCTCCTCAATTCCTGACAAAACTTCGACGCGTAAACCCGTCTGCTCCTCAACAGCGCGAATAAAATCGCTCGAGTTGTTCGCTTCGCGCACCGACGCTGTCGCACTGGCGACGATTCTTTCCGCACCACAATCTTCTGCAATCTTCCGAAATTGCTTCAGACAGTTTGTCGCTCTTTCAATCGCGTCGTCGCCAATGTGGCCCTTCACAAGGGTTTCATGACCCAACCTTACGACCTGACGGTCGCTCGCAAGAACGGTAAACGACTCACTCGTGGAAGCCTCCACGACGACGAGTTTTATTGAGTTGGAGCCGATATCGATCGCGGCAAGCTTCAAGGGAGTGCCTTTTTGTTGAGGTCTACGAGATTCGGAGTTGTTCTGGCAGGAGTAGCTTTGTCTCTCGACGGCGGCATCACGCTGATTTTGTCTTCCGCAGGCGGCGCCGGCTCATCGAGGACTTTAATGATGGCCTTGCGTAGATCAGCCGCGACGGTGCGCACGGATCGCGAGGCATTCAAGACTTGAAAGCCGTACTCGCTGGTCATGCGATCGAACACCTTCAACATCCGCTTTTGATACTCGATGAAGCTGTCGTAAAAGTCCTGGCCCAGATGCAGGTCCATGCCCGATTCCCAGTAGTCAAAACCGCGGCCCGAACTCAGCAGACGTTCTCCAAGTTGTTGAGCCGTGCCGATGCGGAGGTAAAAGATCGCATCGGGCACAAGCGACATTCCGTAGATCGATCGGATCCAATGCGAGTCGATGTTGCGCACTTCAGCGCGCGCAATCGCAGAATAGATGTAGCGATCTGTAAGGACTACGAAACCCGCACGCAACGCAGGCAGCATCTCATTTTCAAGCCGGTCGATGAAATCGGTGGCGTAAAAGAGTTGCATCGTTAACCGGCCCAACGTGTGTCCGGTCTTCGCTTCTTTAATACCGCGACCCGCGAGAATCGATCTCGTCATACCGGTGTCGAGCACTGCATGACCGCGCGACTCGAGCCACGTGCGCAACAGCC
>DASZDV010000661.1:0-7508 GCA_035941575.1 Pyrinomonadaceae bacterium | reverse complement strand
AAACTTGATGTGGTCCACTTCGAACAACAAAGATTGGAAACGACCTTCGTAATCCAATCCATGCTCTTCGGCGATGGCGCGGTGGCTCTGCTGGTCGGCACTGAAGAAGGAAAGCCCGCGTTTGGACCAATCTCCCATCTCACGAATGATGAGCCGAGCGACGTGAATCTGTTGACGATGGTCAGCAACAGCTCTCACCCTTTCCTGAAGGGCAGACCGCAGTATTTCATGCAACCAAACGTGCCTGCACGCGGCGCGCACTACGCAGTTACAACCGTCAAGAACGTGTTACAGCATCCTGATTCTCCCGTGTCAGATATTCAGGACGTTGACGATTGTCTCATTCACACCGGCAGCAAGAAGATTCTCGACGGCGTTTGTTCTCAACTGGACCTTCAACCGGACTCGGCCAAGGTGCACGGTTCTTACGAGGTCCTGAATCGCTACGGAAACCTTTCCAGCGCCTCGACCGGCTTTATGCTGGCAGAGAAAGGCGAATGGTCGGGTCCGGCGATCGTGGTGGGGTTCGGAGTTGGGTTTGCTGCGAGTGCGGGAATAATGAACTTCAACTAAACAACTTCAGACGGCAACATCTTGAAGTTGTTTAGCGAGCGTGTTGAGCGTTGATCCAACCTGTGCGAAGTCGAAAGGTTTCCCGATGATCGCATCAACGAGATCTTCTTCACCTGCGGGTGGAATTGTTGCTGGTCCATACCCCGTCACGAGGATGATGCGCACGTTGGGGCAGTCTTTCCGAATGGCGCGCGCTGTTTCCCACCCGTCCATTTCGGGCATCGCGAGATCAGTAAAGACGAAATCAAAAGCGCCTTCATTCATTATGTCGACTGCCTCTTGACCACTGCCCACGAGTTCAACCTGGTGATTCATCGCAACGAGCATCTCGGCAAGCGTTTCTCTCACCGGAGCTTCGTCGTCGACCACGAGTATTCGCAGCCTTGTGGTTTCGGTAGCGCGCGCTGAAGCGTTGGTGAACGAACTTCCGGGCGTGGCCGCAGGCAGGTCGATGGTGAACGTCGTTCCGCTGCCGGGTTGCGAAACAACACTGATCGTGCCTTCGTGTCGCTCGATGATGCTGTAGCTGACTGACAGACCGAGACCGGTTCCGTGCGCGCCTTTCGTTGAAAAGAATGGTTCAAAAATCTTCTGCCGCACATCATCGGGCATGCCCATGCCATTGTCGCAAAACTGAAGCTGCAAACGGTTGTCCTGGCGATAGCAGGTGATCGACAGCTTTCCACCGCGCGGCATCGCATCCACCGCATTAACAATCAGGTTCACAAAAACTTCGCGCAACTCAGACGCACTGCCGTAAGTGCTATGACCCGCCTCGGCTTCAAGCCTGACTTGATACTCAAGACCACGAAGACGTGCTTCGTTCTCCCAACGCGTTCGCGTGATCTCTATCGCGTCGTTCAACAAGCTGACGACATCGAGAACTTCAAACTCCTTAACCTGCGATTTCCTGGCAAACGTTTGAATGCGACGCACTGTTGCGGCTGCGTCTTCAGCGGCTGTTTGAATGATGTCGAGATTACGCACCAGAGCCGGATCGTTGACCTGGCGACGCAGCAGTTGCGCGCGGCCAAGAATCGCGGCGAGTGAATTGTTGAAGTCATGAGCGACACCCGAAGCGAGTTGGCCCAGTGCACGCAACTTGTCAGCTCGCGCGGCACGTTCGCGTTCTTCCTTTTGTTCTGTGATGTCGCGAGCGATGCCGAGCACACCGGTAGTTTTTCCTTCCACAACAAGCGGCGAATTGTCTACGCGCGCGTATCGCAGGCGCCCGTCGTGAGCGATGTAGCGCATTTCATAGGTTTGTGGCGAGCCGGTGAAAGCGGCCGCTAGTCTCTCACATACGTGATCGCGATCCGCTTCATAGACCATGTCGAGCAACTCTCGGCCGATGAAATCGCGTCTTTCAAAACCCAGCCCCTTCAACGTTGCGGTGTTGCACCACTTGAATCTGCCTTGCGGATCGACTGCATAAATCGATTCACGGGCACTCTCGAGAATGTTATTCAGCAGCGACTGGTGCTCGCGGGCGACAGCCTGTACTTTGCGCAACTCTGAAAGATCACGTGCAGTGCAAACCACAGCCATCGCTTTGTTCGTTTCGTCAAGTACCGGCTCGATCGTCACGAGCAAAGGACGGTTCAGACGTTCTGGCGTGATTTCAATGGTTATACTTCGAGACGTTGCCAGTGCCTTCTCAACGACGCATCCTTCATCTTCACCGCTCGTGCGCAGGATGTCGCAACACTTTCTGCCGAGCAGCAGCCGCGGATGTACCGCTTCCATCGTCGCGCCCGCGCGGTTGACGCGTTTGAGTTCACCGGTTCGATCAAAAATAAAAATGCCGTCCGACATCGCATCGAAAGTGGTTTCCCACTCAGTCTTGCCGCGCGCGACCATTTCAAAGAGTTCAGCTTGTGCGATGCCGATTGCCAGTCGTTCGGCGAGCGCTTCGACGAGCGCCAGTTCGTCTTCATTCCAATGACGAATGCGATCCGTTTGGTGAACGCTCAGCACACCGCGAAACTGGCCCTTCACGATCAACGGATAGTTGATCTGCGAACGTATATTGAGTTTCTCGGCGTGTGAGCGTACGTAGTCAGTCAATGCAGTTGATGTGTCGTCGTAGTTCAGCGAGTCGTCGATGATTAACGGCCCGCTCGACGTAGACAGTCGCTGCCCGATCGGATCGTCCTGGCCCATTTCCATCGGCCGGATGCTTTGTACGTTGGGCGCCAGGTATTCGTGTTCGAGGGGTGACGCGAATTCCTCGCTGTTAGACAGGAACAGGTGCACTCGCGATGCAGAGACCGCGCGCCCGAGTTCTCGCGTGGCTGTGCTAAGAACTGCCGGCAGGCTCAACGAGGCCCGAATCGCCATCGTCATTCGGTTCACAAGCGACTCGCGTATCGAGGTGCTCTCAGCCTTCTGGTAAAGCTCTGCCTGCCTAATGGCGATGCCCGTTTGGTCGGCAACTGCCTTGGCCATCGCGATATCTGCGGCGCTCCATTGCCGAACCTGGCTCGTTGTAGAAAGCGCAAAAGCGGCCGGAACGTTGTCTCCGACGCGGATCGCCACGTACATGATCGACTTCACGTCGGCCTTGGAAAGGATGTTGGCGTAGAGGTCCGCGATGCGTTTGTCGTTTGCCGCATCTGAGAACGACAGGACGCCCGTTTCGTCGAGCCCTTGTATGAGGGACTGAAACGGGGCCAACGCAAAATCGGAAGCCGCCGGCTTCACGCCCTCTTTGTGAAACTCCGCGACATTCAAAGCGCGCTTGGTATGGTCGTCGCGCATAAAGAGGGAACAACGATCCACTGCCAGATACGCGCCTAACTCTCGGACCGCTGTGTGGTAGATCTCTCGACTGTCGAGTGAGCAACGAATCACCTGCGAGATGCGGTGAGCCATCGCTTCACGCTGGGCCTGTTGGGCCAGTGCCTCTTCAGCGCGACGCCGTTCACTAATGTCCACGCCGACACCGGCTACGTACCTGTTGCCGGCCGAGTCAATCGTCGGAAACTTAAAGACAAGCCAGTGGTGGGGCGTGCCGTCTCCGGTCGGAACTGTTTCAATGATTTCTTCGGGAATGCCGTTCGTGAGCACCTTCAGATCGTGCTCGTGAGTTTGCGCCGCAGTCTCGGGCGGCAGCCAGTCGAAACTCGTGCGACCTTTGAGAAAGTCAAGCTTCTGACCAAACAGCCGTTCGAAAGGTTTGTTGACGTAGACGTAACGTCCCGTATGGTCCTTCATGAAGGCGACGGCGGGACTGTTATCCATGAAACTATTGAAGAATGCCTGCGTCTCACGCAGGGCCTCTTCCGAGTGTTTGCGTTCGGTGAGGTCGCGCGCGATTCCCTGCACGCCGATCGGTTTCCCGTCGCGAAAGATCAAACGCGTGCTCACTTCGAGACGCACGCGGCGTCCCTTCCTGGAAATGATATCGATCTCGTAAACGGTTGAGACGTGCTCGGCCGTCTTGTGCGCGATCATGTCGCGCGCGAGATTGAGATAGTCGGGCGCGATAACGTCCGCGACATTCATGTTCATCGCTTCGTCGCGCGAGTAGCCGGTGATACGTTCGCCGGTCCGATTCAGTGACGTGAAGTTGCCCTTAAGATCGTGCGTGTAGATGATGTCGTTAGCGTTCTCGAATAGTTCCCGATAACGCTCTTCACTCTCGCGTATCGCTACGCCTACGCGATGACGCTCGACGAGTCGCGCCACTTTTACAAGCAGCTCTTCGTTGCGGAAGGGAAGATCAAGGTAGTCGTCTGCGCCGGCGTAAAGACCTTCGATACCTGCGTCATTCGATTTTCGGATGCCGCTAATCAGCAGGACCGGGACGTAGGCGGTGCGCGGATCCTCTTTCAGACGGCGGCACAGTTCCAGGCCATCAACGACGGGCATCACAACGTCGCTCACGACCACGTTCGGATCGAATGAAGGGGCACGTTCGAGCGCTTCCGCGCCATCGCTCGCGGCGAGAACTTCGTAACCGTCAAGTTCCAGGAGTTCAACGAGGAGATCGAGAATTCTCCGGTCGTCATCGACGATCAGGACTCGGCCCCGCTCTGAGGTGCTGACGCTCATTCAATCTGTTTCCGCCGCTTTTTGAGTGTGAACCTCGGGAGGACTGCTGGGAGTGGTAATGCTACCGGTCAAACAGACCGGCGGAAAAGGAGTATAACAGCTTTGGTCAAAGTTTGTCACCGCCTTATTTTTCTAAGGTTTAGCGGTGATTTGGTCCAGGTTTTTATTGATCCTGTCCGCGCTTGCGGACGGGCGCAGGTACCCTTGACACTCATGAACTCGCAAGCGTAAGGTGCTTCGCTGATTAACCATATTGTCTTCAGTGCTACTGTCTTCTGTCGGATGCCTCCGGAACGAGGATTTTAGGCACTGAGTCCGTGGAGTTAATTGCACTCAGTAGGGTGGGCATAGGACGTCGTCCCACACTGCGGCGATTGCCTCACTATGCACACTCATTTGTCACTGGAATCATGCGTTTCGTGCGGTGGTACCCACAATCGCCATAACTGCCTTGATTGGCTCGCTTGGTTGATTGCTGTCGGAATACTTGTCGCCGCGCTTTTTTCGACGTTTCAACTCCCGGTAGTCAGCAAGCAGAGTCCTCACCACGTCTTCGCCCAGAAACACAAGCGAAATAACAGAGAAACCTCTGTCTCACCTAAATACGACTGCTCCGGCGGACTTCCGCATTCTTCCATAGACGGCAACCTGTTTGTTGAGGAAGCGATTGATGAAGCGCTCGACATACTTACCAAGTGCGAATCGTGCCGACGAATGTTCGGCACTAAAGATCCTGACTATGCGATCAAACTGCTGAAGAGGTTGCGTCGAGACAAGGTCATCCTAATTAGTGAATCCGCGCCCACGGTTTTCAAGCTCAGCCCAAACGGTAAGCGGTTGAAAGTATACGAGTCCGAAGGACTTAAAGATGCGGCCGCAGTAAGTCTGGACGTCGGGAAACGTCGAGGGAAGGAGATGGAAAACCCCTGCGTCTATATCAACCCCAAAGAATTCATCGCCACTGGAGGACGCGCGGAAAACTATGCACTCTATCGCCTCAATCCGATTACCCAACGAGCTCTCGCTATAATTCATGAGTTAGGCCACGTGGCGGGCATACTGTCGCAAGACGGTGGGCAAACAGAGGAATTGCGAAAGAAGAGCGTGGCGAATACCGATTGTATTCGACAGAATTGCATCTCGTGTAAACGGTTTTATCCGTGCCTCGACCCGACGAGGAATTCCGCGCGCACACGTCCACAGATGTCGACTAGAATTAGTAGTGCGGAGCACGTGGAAAGGGCTCGTTCAAAATTCCCTGGACCAGGTCAGCAAGTCCCGTAATGTAGCCGCTGTTGCGAAACTTGTAGAACTTCACTAGTCTCTCCATCCAATCCGCACTTAATTGCTGAAATCTAGGTTCAGAACCAGCCAAGGCGACGGCGCGCGCGAGCGCATCGATGATGAAATCAACAACAAGATATAGCCGATGTCTTGTTGCTTGAGCGTCGGCGCTCATCCTTTGTTCCGGTGTTGGAAAGCGCGAATTAAACTCGCGCTGGAGCGGAAAGAATTCGGCTCCCATGATCGCGTCCGCGAGCCTGGCGTACATCCTTGGATCGTTTTTGACATTCTCAAGCGCTGAAAACTTACTAAAGTAAGTTGCCGCTGAATCAGGATCCGAGAGAAAATTGAAGACACCAAGTGACACATAGAGCAATCCCACCTTTTCCTGTCTTTGATCGATGGTGGAATCAGACTCCAACATTCGTAGCGCCCGACTCGCATAGTCGACGGCCTCAAATCTGTACGACTTCTGGCCGTTGGTGAACGCCAGCACACCACCTTGGACTAGTGTATAAAGAGTGACGAAATCATTCGGATCGGATTTCAGCATCTCCCTGCCGAAGCTGAAAGCTTCAGAAAAGTTTCCTTCTTCGACTAATCTCCCGACATGAAATTGACGCATCGCCTTCTCATACAGGTAGACAAACCTCTTTAGAAATAAAGCCTGAGGACTGTCGTCCTCAGGGAATTTCTGGAGATAATCACACGCGGTTTTGTATGCTCTTGCCTGATCGTTCGCGGTTTTGTAGGTTGCGAGAAATGAGTTGTAGAGATCAGATTTTTCTCGTTCGACGTCCTTCACACTTAGCGTTGCTGATCCACTTTGAGGGGCCGTGCTCTGTGCCAACACCGGCATCGTAAGCACTGCGGCGATTGGATAGAGAAGTAAAAACTGGTAAAGCCGAGTCATAGAACCCCTTCAAACAATGTTTATTAGACATGAGAACACACGAAAAGGTTCCCTGCATGGCGGCAGTTAGCGTGATTTAACAGCGAGTTAGCGTTTTTATTGATCCTGTCCGCGCTTGCGGACGGGCGTTTCGGATGTCGCGCTTTTGGCAAAGTAACCGGTCCGGTAGTTCAGCTTGAGGTTTTGCTCGCGAAGTATGGGATTGACGAGTTGGATTTCAATGCGGCGGTACGAGCCGTCCCGGTTCTTGTTGCTGGGCGAGTAAGCGACGAGATACTGCTCGCGGAGGTCACGTTGAATCTGTGCGAACGCGTCTCGCAAGTCGCGTTCGTGCTTCGGGAAATAGGCGCGTCCACCTGTCTGTTCAGCGACCTTGCGCAGCGCGCCCTCGTCGACGTTGAAGGTGTAGCGGTCGCCGATACCGATTGCATAAATGAACGCATCGGCCTTTTGAGCACGCTCGATCGCGTCGTGGATCTTCATGCGACTGCTGGTATCGTCGCCGTCAGTGAGCAAGATGATCGCGCGGCGCGTGTGTTCAGCCGAGCCGCTAATCAACTCTTCAGCCGTGGCCCACACGGCGTCCCAGATGGCCGTTGAGCCGGCCAGAATTTGGTTCGTCCCGGAGATTGGTGGCGTTCCGTTGACGACTACACCGCCGCCGATGTAACCGGAGGGTGGA
>DASZDV010000660.1:0-20970 GCA_035941575.1 Pyrinomonadaceae bacterium | reverse complement strand
ATGATCGCCTGCCCAAAATACTGAATCCCTTTCTGAAGACCATCGACAGTTCTCTTGTTCCAGTTGTAACGGCCCTGGAGATAAAGCCGGTAAGCCTCCGAATCAGGCGAATAGTTGCGCGTGATCTGCGCGTGGTCCATATCGTCTGCACGTGCGCGTAACTTCAGCGACACGTCGCGCGAGATCTGTTGCGGCAGTGCGACTACTTCCGAGACTTTGCGGCCATAACGTTCGCCCCAAATATGACTATCGTCGCGCACGTCGATCAGTTCCACGCTCACAGCCACTTCATCGCCACGTTGGATCACGTTTCCGGAGAGCAAAGCGTGGACTCCCAGTTCGCGCCCGATCTGGCTCGGATCAGCGTCACGGCCTTTGTAATGAAAGACTGTACTGCTCGATTTCACTTTCAGATCCGGCAACTGTGAAAGACTCTCGATCAAACTCTCGGTGATACCGTCGGAGAGATACTCTGTGTTCGCATCGCTGTTCGTAAACGGCAATACCGCGAGTGAGTTGATTCCGGCGCTTGATGCAACCGGCGGAGATGCGCGAAACGCTAACCACGACAAACCGGCAATCAATATCGCGGCGGCAGCGATGGCGCCGATTAATCGCGGCCTGGTCCAGAAACTCGGTCGTTTGGTCCAGACGGCACTCGGCGGAATTGACTGTGTCGCATCAGTCAACGTGGTACCGAAACTTGAGTCGTCCTCGACCTCATGCAGGACGTACTGTAGGTCGGTGCGCATCTCTTCGATCCGCTGATAACGATCGGCCGGATCCTTTGCGAGCGCGTTATCGAGTATTGCCTGGATACGCTCGATCACCGGCGAGTCTTCACCGCGCGCTTCGGCGATCGGTTTTGGCCGGTGATAGACAACAGCGTAACGAACATCCAACGCAGTCTTGCCGCGGAACGGCCAGGTGCCCGCCAGCATTTCATAGAGCAGCACGCCGGTTGAGAAGATGTCGCCACGATGGTCCACTGCCATACCTTGCGCCTGTTCGGGTGCTGCGTACGTCGAAGTGCCGTAAGGCACGCCAAGTTCCGTGAGATGTGGATCGCTCGTTGATGCGTGTGGCGGTTCCATCAGTTTAGCCAGCCCAAAATCGAGAACTTTGACGTTACCGTGTCTCGTGACCATCACGTTGCGCGCTTTGATGTCGCGATGAACTATCCCGCGAGCGTGAGCGGCGGCGAGTGCGTTGGTTACCTGGATCGCGATCGAAAGCGCCTGTCGCAGATCGAGTGGACGTCCGGCGACAAGGTCGCGCACGTTGCGTCCTTCGACGAACTGCATTGCGATGAAGTGAATGCCGTCCACTTTATGCAGGCCGAAGATCGTGCAGATGTTCGGATGGTCCAGCGATGAGGCGAGTTTCGCTTCACGTTCAAAACGAGCGAGATTCGAAGGACTGTCCGTGAGCGCCGGTGGTAGAACTTTGACGACGGCGGGGCGATCAAGCGTCGTGTCTACGGCGCGATAAACAGTCCCCTGTCCACCTTCACCGATCTTTTCGACGATACGATACTGGAGGAGGACTTGCCCGATCATAGGTGAATTATCAGCGGTAAGTTGTAGGTAGCGCGAAGTGCGGTTATGGTGACTGGGCCAGAAAGTCTTCTATTAACTTGCGATCTTTTTCCTCTTTGATTCTAGTGAACAATCTCGTGCCGAGCTTCCTGATCGTTGCTGGTTTATCAAACGGCAAACGGTCGTACATCTGTCCACCACTAAAATGACACGGCATGCATTTCGCTTGGAAGATCGGCTTCAGTTGAGTATCGAAATCGACTTGGGTTTTGGGTGCTGAAGATCGCGCACTCGTAACAACTTCGTTCATGGGCCAAGCCATCGCCATCCTTGAACGCTGCGCCTGGCCGCCTGATTCGACCAGCAGTAAAACCGCCGCAAGCACGACAAGAATGGGCCGCATGCGCGCATGGTACGCCTTCAGCCCGGAATAGTGAATAGCATAATCCGTCTAATGTGCGGATAATACGCGCCGGGAGGGCAGAAAAATGATCTTTCGCGTTTCCTTGCTATCGGCGATCCTTGCCGCGCTCACATTCTCACCCGCCGCGACTTACAAAAGTGTCGAGTCAACTGTCATACCTGACAGTCTTGCAAGCACGTCAAGTTTCTATAGTTTTCGACGAGACCTGCGGCGTTGCGCGTCGCCGCGTTGCGGTGGTTACTTTGTAAAACTCGTCAACCAGGCGCGCACACGATGTGCCGACAACCGCTGGCAGAGTGAATGCTATGTTGCGAGCATCGATTGGGATGGACAGAGTGAACCCGACAGCGATCGCGGTTTGTTGCGCGGAACGATTCGCCCGGCTGGCAAGGGCCAATATGGCTTCCCGGGGCGCATGGGAGAGTTTGGCGTCCTGCGTGTTTCGGAGGTGTGGCAAGCTGCAAGCGCAAACCAAGCGAGTGGTAATTTCTTTCGCGTTCGCGATCGTGGCATTCGCTGTATTGCGGCGCCGTGCGCCACGCATCATGAAGCGAGACTCAATTCAACGGCTAGTCGCAATGTGGCGGGAGTCGATCTTTCGGGTGCTGGTGCTCCGGATAATGTTTTGAGCGAAGCAACCGCGGCGATGACTACGACAGACGGAATACTTGTCAGCGGCGATCATTCGCCCGTGACTGGGCCAGCAGGCCGATCGCAGATGCTGAAGGCGTCGCAGTTCTATGTGCGCGCGGGCCAGAGCAGCAAAGGTGTCTCGCAAAAGCCTTGTAAAAAGACCGGATGTTCGGGCCAGGTTTGCTCGGATGAGGATGTGATTACTACGTGTGAGTACAGGCCCGAGTATGACTGTTTGAAGAGAGCGGCTTGTGAGCGTCAGCGCAACGGAGAATGCGGATTCACGCAGACACCGGAGCTCGTTGCGTGTTTGAAACGGGCACGGTAGGCCACAGATTAAACGGATGAACACAGTAAAAGTAGTCATGTTGGTGGTCTCTGTCGTGTTCGGTTCTGTCCTCTTCGCGCCACGCTGGACGTTGCAGACGAGCGGTGTCACGGCGCGTTTGCGTGGCGTCAGCGCGGTTAACGAACGTGTAGCATGGGCCAGTGGATCTGGTGCGACCGTGTTGCGCACGAATGATGGAGGCGCAACGTGGCAAAAGTTGACCGTGACCGATGAGAATCTTGACTTTCGCGACATCGACGCCATTGACGCACAGACTGCGTACGTACTGAGTATCGGCAACGGTCCAGCATCGCAGATTTACAAAACAACTGATGCGGGCGCGACCTGGACCATGCAGTTCAAAAACGAAGACAAGAAGGCGTTTCTGGATGCGATGTCATTCTGGGACGCGAATCGTGGAATCGTCTTTGGCGACTCAGTTGATGGGCAGCTTTATATTCTGCTGACTGAAAATGGTGGGCTCACCTGGTCGCGCGTGCCGTCGGCAACTCTGCCGCCGGCGCTGGAAAACGAAGGTGCCTTTGCGGCGAGTGGAACCAACATTGCCCTGTTCGGCAAAACACACGCGTGGATTGGCACGGGCGCTGGAAGCAAAGCGCGCGTTTTGCGAACTGGCGATGGAGGTCGTTCGTGGCAAGTCGCCGACACGCCGCTCGCTGCGGGATCATCGTCAGGAATATTTTCGATCGCCTTTCGTGATGCCAAACACGGCGTGATCGCCGGCGGTGACTACCGCAAAGAGCAGGAAGCGGTTGATAATCTCGCGGTCACCAGTGATGGCGGCATTACGTGGAAACTCGTTAAAGGTCTTTCCGGTTTTCGCTCGGTTGTGGCTTATGTGCCGGGCGTGAAAAAACCGACGCTTGTCGCGCTTGGTCCATCCGGGGCAGACTACTCACTTGACGATGGACAGACGTGGTCTCGGTTGGAAGGCCGCGGCTTCGACACATTCAGTTTTGCACCTCGCACATCGATCGGCTGGGCCGCCGGCGCCAATGGTGGACTCGGCAAACTGGTTTTCTAACACTATCAACTTAAGCTCAATCTGTGGCTTGAGTGCATTCCAAACAAGCGGGTCGAACACTCACCTAAAAGGAGACCTAACTATGCGCCAGCTTCCCCGACCACTTCTAACTGTCGCCCTCGTAGCTTCACTCTTGCTTTCGACGGTCACCGTTGCGGCTCAGGGCCAGATGAACGACTGGTCCAGAGTCACTTCGATCGCAAGCGGTAGCAAACTTTCAGTCAAACTAAAGAACGGAAAGACCGTCAACGGCACGTTCAGCAGTGCTTCTGACTCAGCGCTGTCGCTCATGGTCAAAAACACTCGTACTGAACTGAAGCGTGAGGACGTGGCTACTGTTCACGAGGTGATCAAGAAGTCTGCAACCAAAGCTACGCTGATCGGCATGGGAGTGGGAGCCGGCGCAGGCGCCGCATTGGGAGCAATCAGCGACTCGCAAGTTGATAGCGGGTTCGAGTTCGACAAATTGGACACCGCAGTAACGGCGGGTTTGGCAGTTATCGGCGCTGGAGTGGGAGCAATCGTCGGATATTTCGTTGGCAGAAGCGGATCTAAACGACTGCTCATCTACGACGCCAGGTAGGCCCGATCGCGCATTAAGCCGAACGGCGCCCGAAGGCCCGTCAGAGGCTGCCGAGCGCCGAAGGCGGCGAGAGGGTAGCCAGGGGCAAAGCCCCTGGGATCAAAGCAAAATAACAAAGCACAGAAGGTGCGAGAGAAAAACAGCCCCTCGTTCGGCCGCGCGCTACTCGCTCTTCGACTTAATCGCGGCGAGTTCCTTTTCGAGCTTCTGAATCTCGTCCAGGAACCGAGGTTTGAGGTCCTGGTCCGTTAACACGGTTAACGACTTCTTCAGCGCCATCAGCCGCGCTGTTAGCAACGCTTGATCGGCCGGCACCGCAATGTCGGGAGTGACGCCCGTGCCTTCCCAATTAGTCTTGGTAATCGGATTGATGGCCCGGCCTGTCGGCACAAACATCCCGAAGTGTTCGTGGATGCGATAACCATCGCCGGGATGCGCGCCGCCTCCGGTTGTTTCCCCAATGATAGTAGCGCGCTTGAGGTTCTTCAGGTTGTAAGTGAACTCCTCGGCGCCGGAGAATGTGCGCTTGCTCGTCAAAACGTAAACGTCCTTATTCAGATATCGCTTCCCGGGCAACTCCTTCTTGGTCCAAAACTCATCCGTCCGATTTCCTTCGCGCCAATAAAGATCGTTGAGGTGCACCGGTTCCGGTCCAAACAAGTAAGAGCAAACCAACGCCACCATCTCCGGGTTGCCGCCTCCGTTATCACGCATGTCGATAATCAGCGCGTCTGTACCGTTGATGAAGTTCATCGCCGCGGCAACTGTGTCGGCGCCGAGTTCGGCGTCCATGAAGTTGAAGAATTCGAGGTAACCGATATTGCCACGGAACCGCTCGACCTTGGAGAAACCATGATTCATCCAGGTGAGATCACGCTTCATCTGTTCGCGCTCTGCCGGCGTCCGTTCCCGCCGTGGTCCATCAGGCGGAAGCGGAATCGATCTGTTCGAGTAGCGCACGCGCAGATGTTTGTCGTGACTAACTTCCTGAAGATCGTTTGTGAGCTTCGTTGCAAACTCCTTCGCGCTCGTGATCTGGTCATACTCCTTTTTACTCACCCGTTCCCGAATTGACTGTTCCATCTTCTTCGCGACTTCGGGAAAAACGTACGAGTCGTTAATGCGCTTCAGAACCCCATCGATGACTTGCGTACGCGTGGCTGCGTCGATGGTGAGATCGGGTTGCTCAGGCTGCTGGGCCATAGCACAGCCGGCAGTGAGCATGAAGGCTGCAAGTGCAATGGAGGCCTTCGTGGTTAGTGACTTGAACATTGATAACTCTCTTTCTGTTGTTGTTCGGAAGTGAATGATTGATTGCGGCTGAGCAGGCCGTGAAGCAGTAGGTCAGCGATCGCGGTTGTGCGCCGCTTGACCTCTTCACGTTCACCGAGTTCGGTTGTGCTCAAGCTGTAAGGCAACAGGCCGTTCGTCGCTTCAAGCAGCGCGTGCGCTGTCACCAATTCGTTCTCGAAGGCAAAGTCTCCTGACGTGCGTCCTTCGACGAGGACGGCAGCGAAGATTGCCGCCTCCTCGTCGAAGTACTTCGCTCGTCGCGCCAGCAAGCCCGGACGTAGCGCGGCGAGCAGATCGTTGAGACTCTGCGTGTAGTGTTGAATGCTGTCGAAACGGAACAGAACCCGCGCGAGCAACATCTGGCGGACGCGTTCGGGAGCGGTGATTTCCGAGCGTGCAATTACCGCCAGATGCTGCTCTTTTAGGCGGTCCACAATACGGTCGACGTGCGACAGCACGACTTCTTCTTTGCTGCTGAAGTGCAGATAGATAGTTCCCTTGCCGATTCCCGCCTCGTTGGCGATGTCCTCAACGGTCATTTTCCGGTACCCAAAACGGGCGAGGAGACGGTCGGTAGCGTCCAGGATCGCGTCCTTAACGCCTTCTTTCGGTGCAATTGCGGCCATTTTTTCCAGTGTTTGACTGCTGACCAGATTAGAATTCCAGTCACTTAGACGAGTGCGGCGAGGAAAAGTTCCAAAAAGAATTTCCTAGTTGCGGAATTCCTGACTGACCATCAGGCCACGCATGCCGCCATCCATGATCCCGATTCCGACGCGGCCGAATTGTGGGCGCAGGATGTTTTCGCGATGGCCCGGAGAGTTCATGAGGCCGGTGTGGGCGACCTGAAGTGTCGGCGCGAGGGCGAGGTTTTCGCCGGCGGTGAGAAAGCGAACGTTCTCCTGGCGCATCCGATCAAACGGCGTCAGACCTTCCGGAGTGTCGTGCGCGAAATAGCCACGGGCAAACATGTCAGCGGAGTGTTTGCGCGCGACCTCAGTCAACTCCGGATCGGGCGCGAGTGGGCGCAGACCGGCCGCTGCTCTTTCCTGGTTCACGAGATCGAGCATTCGCTTTTCAAGATCGGGCCGCGGACGCGTTGTCTCAACTTTAAACGGCAGCGTGACGCGCTCGTTTGAATCTGGACGAATCGTCAGCAGATTGAGCGTGCGGCCAATCGCCTCGGCGAACACCGGCCTGAGTTGACCTTCGAGACGTTCGGCGTAAACAGCAAGTCGGTTAGCGATCGCGCTGTCGCGTGTGCGCTCACTCAAACCTTCGCTGAACGGCAACGCTAACAAGAGCGCTGAAAGGATCGCTGCAACGATCAAACCATTCGCGAACCCGGGAATCAGCCCGAGCACCTGGTTAACAGGTCGCTCCTGTATGTCCTTCGGCAAGCGCGTGAGCAACGCATGACCGATCAAGTGAATTGCGATCGAAACGAGTAGACCAATCAGCACGAACGCGATCGGCTGGTCCCAAACTTCAGACCACAGATCGATGTGTGGCCCAAGCCAACGAGCGAGCGGCTGGTAGTAACGAAGACCCGCGATCAGACTCAACACCCAAGCCGCGAGATCCAATACTGCGTGCACAAATCCACGCCGGTAACCATTGAGCAAACTGAGAATGATGACGACTACGAGAAGCAGATCGATCGCGTTAATTGTCATGACTAAACTTTACCATTCAACTCACTGAACCACTCATACGAACTTTCGCAGTTCAAAATCCGCAAGTTACTGAGTTTTTGGACTCGATACTTGGATCACTACGCAGCCTTACTGATCCACGTTCGCAAATTACTTCGGCATCATCGCGTTTTTGCAATTGGAACACTTTCTGCATCGGTCCGATTCCAACCAAAATTTGTCTCCCCTTGAATGTGTAGGTGAAAAGAACCAGGGAGAATACTATGAGCCACACCAACACCATTCGAGTCGCATCTCTAGCTTCGCTTCTTGTTTTGATACTGATCGCCGGGAGCGGCTACGCTCAGTCGGGCGGCACCACCATTCGCGGTACCGTGAAGGATCCGAACGGGAATGTTGTTGCGGGTGCAACCGTAACGATTACTGACCCGCAAAAGAACTTCTCGCGAACGCAAAATACCAACCAGGAAGGCGGCTACGTCTTCACCGCAGTTCCACCGGGCACTTACAAGCTCGACGTTACTGCGCCAGGTTTTAAGACAGCCTCGGCTTCCGGTCTGGTTGCGCTCGTTGATACCCCGACCGTGAGAGACGTGCAACTCGAGATCGGCGCAGTGTCGGAAACGGTTGACGTTACTTCAACTGCTGAAGCCGCAATCAATACGAGTGATGCGAGTCTCGGAAATTCATTCGAAAGAAAACGCATCGTCGAACTCCCGCTGAACGCGAACAACGTCGTCGGCCTGTTGTCCCTACAACCGGGCGTGACGCGCAGTGGTTTCGTGAACGGCGGACGCGCAGACCAGTCGAACATCACGCTCGATGGCGTAGACGTTAACGAGCAACAGGATGGTCTCGACGTCATCACTGACGAAGCTTTTGCGAGTGTGTTGCGCGTCACGCGCGACTCGTTGCAGGAGTTTCGTGTTACCACTACGAATCCGAACGCTGAACAGGGACGTTCGTCAGGCGCGCAGGTTTCGCTCGTCACCCGTTCAGGATCCAATCAGTGGCACGGATCGTTGTTTGAAATTCATCGCAACACCGTCACCACCGCCAACGATTTCTTCAACAACGCAGCGGGGGTCGAACGGCCGCAGTTGCTGCGAAACATCTTCGGCGGTTCGGTCGGTGGCCCAATCAAAAAGGATCGCGCATTCTTCTTCTTTACTTATGAAGGCTTTCGCGAAGCCACCGCTACTTCGGTAGTGCGTGAAGTGCCGCTGCCGACGTTGGGCCAGGGATTAGTTCGCTTTCGCACTGAGAGCGGCGCGAGCGATCCGGGCTGTCCTGCCGGAACACCATCCGGCGTGAACTGTCTCACGACTGACGAAATCATCGCGAATTACGCCAGTGTCGGCGCCGAGCCGGGTATCAACCCGCAGGCGCTCCAGGTGCTTGCCGCTGCGGCGCAACGCTACCCCGCGAACGACACGACCGTCGGCGACGGCTTGAACACGAGTGGTTTTCGTTTCAATGCCCGCACACCTACGGAGTTGAATACTTATATCGCCAGGTTTGACTTCAACCTGACGAACCAGCAAACACTCTTCGTCCGTGGCAATTATCAGAACGATACCGTCACACGGGCGGTCTATTTCAGTTCTGATTGCAGCACTGCGGGCGACAACATCCAGTGTTTCCCGGATACACCGGCGCTAATTACCTGGAACCATCCCAAAGGCCTGGCGCTCGGTCACGTCTGGACCATCTCTCCGACGGTGGTGAATCGACTTAACTACGGCTTCACGCGCGCCGGGTTCACGCAGAATGGCGACTCGAACGAGAACCGTGTCAACTTCCGATTCATCTTCTCGCCCCAGTCGTTTCAGCGCACACTGCGCCGCACGACGCCGGTGCACAACTTCGTTGATGACCTTTCGTGGGTGCGCGGCACACACACGTTCGGCTTTGGCGGAAACGTTCGTCTAATTACCAATAACCGCGTCTCGCTGGGCCCGTCATTTGATCAGGCGATCATCAACCCGTCGTTCTACGACGAGTCGGGCGACGTTTTGCTGCAGGGTTTCTCAGACTTCCAGAGCGGCAACGATCTGCGTGATGCACTAGCGTCGGTGATTGGCCGCTACTCGCAGTACAACGCCAATCTTGTCTACGACGCGAGTGGTCAGCTCCAATCAGTGGGCACTCCCAGTAATCGATCGTTCGCAACGCAGGAGTACGAAGGCTACTTCCAGGATTCGTGGCGGATGCGGCCCAACTTCACGTTGAACTATGGCATTCGCTGGTCCACCTCGACGCCAGTTTACGAACGCAACGGTTTACAGGTGGTGCCGAACACTAACCTGACTGACTACTTCAACGAGCGCGTGGCCAGCTCCAACGCGGGCGTGCCGTTTACCGATCCGATCACGTTTATTCTCGGCGGCAAGGCCAACAACGCGCCGGCCTACTACAAACAGGATTGGAACAACTGGGCGCCTTCGGTCGCGTTTGCCTGGTCACCGGACTTTGGTGAAAACACGTTTGGCAAAATCTTTGGCCGAGACGGCAAGAGCGTTATTCGCGGCGGTTTCCGTATGACCTACGACCGTATCGGCAGCGCTCTGGCTGTCAACTTCGATCTGAACAACCTCGCGGGCTTCACGTCCGCTCGGAATATCAACGCCAACACGTTTGACGTAGTCCCGGGCGAACTGGGTCCGCTGTTTACCGGGTTCAATCCAGACGTTCGTTCACTGGACTTCCCCGGCGCGAACGGACCAATCCCGACCAGCCTGCAATTTCCGTTGACGGTGGCTTCGGATGAAGATCAACGCATCGAAACGTCTTTGGACCAGGGCATCACGACGCCATACAACTACAGTTTCAACTTCTCGTATGGCCGCGAACTGGGCAAAGGCTTGTCGTTTGAAGCGAGTTACGTCGGGCGCTTTGCGCGCAAGATACTCGCGGCGCGCGACATCATGCAGTTGAACAACATTCGCGATCCGCAGTCTGGCTGGACCTACTACCAGGCGATTAACACGCTGGTCGAGGCGCGCTACGCAAACGTGCCCATCACCGACGTGACGGAGATCGCGTTCTTTAACAACCTCTTCCCGTTCATGCCTGAATGGTGGGGAGACACTTCGCTGACGCCGACGCAAGCGGCTTACGCGTTCATCGCGCCGCGATCACTCGGCGGTGATCAAATTAGCGACTACACATTCCTGCAACTGCTTTGGGACGATAGTCCGGACTGCGCCACGTGCCCATTCGGCGGTGGCCCAGCGAAGTTCAACAACATGTTCTTTCACCCGCAGTTTGGCGCGCTTTCGGCGTTCTCGACGATTGGCCGCTCAAACTACAACTCGTTGCAACTCAGCTTGCGGCAGCGGTTGCGCGACGACGTGACGTTTGATTTCAACTACACTTATGGTCACTCGTTCGACAGCGTCTCCGGGCTGCAAAACTCTACCAGCTACGGTACCGAGTTCATCGTCAATGCCTTGACTCCGGACTCGAACTACGCCAGTTCCGATTTTGATGCCCGACACATCATCAATGCGAACTGGGTGGTTGGACTTCCGTTCGGACGCGGCAAACGATTCCTCAGCAACTCCAGTAGCCTTGTGGACCAGGTGTTCGGCGGTTGGCAGACGACGGGAATCTTCCGTTGGAACAGCGGCCTGCCGATACAGACACCATTTGACTGCTGCGTCTGGGCCACGAACTGGAACGTGCAATCGAACGGCGTTCGGGTACAGCCGCTCCAGTCGTCACCAACCGCGAATGGCGCCAATGGAACGCCGAACATCTTCAGCGATCCGGTGGCGGCCTATCGCAGCTTCCGTCGCGCGCGTCCGGGTGAAGTTGGCGATCGCAATGTGTTGCGCGCGCCGAGCTACATCTCGCTCGACATGGGTCTCTACAAGTCGTTTAGGCTGCCGTGGGAAGGTCACGCGCTGCAATTCCGTTGGGAAGTTTTCAACGTTACCAACACGCAGCGGTTTGACGGACTCACGATTTCCGACCTTAGTTTGGGACCGGATCCATTCCTCGGTGGCAATCCGAACTCCGACTTCGGTCGCTTCACCTCAACGCAGACTCCGCTGAATGAAACCAAAGCGGGACGCGTGATGCAGTTTGCACTGCGCTACACGTTCTAAGGCGGCGAGTCGCGGATCTTAAAGACCTACACGGATTGCAATTGCATATCTGTGTAGGTCTGTTAATCTGTGGCCGGCCAATGCTGCAACTCCTCAGTATTTCCAACATAGCTCTGATCGATGAACTGCGAGTGGAGTTTGACGGTGCGTTGAACTTACTCACGGGCGAGACGGGATCGGGAAAGTCGATCATCGTCGATGCTCTCGGAGTTTTGATTGGCGGGCGGTTTACGAGTGAACTGTTGAAGAGCGGAGCAGAACGCGGTTCGATCGAAGGGCTGTTTGTGTTGAGTCCAAATCCGCAGCTCGAAGCACTGCTCGAGAAGTCCGGTTTGAACAACGGCGACGAGCTGATCATTCGCCGCGAACTCTCAATCACGGGCCGCAACAAGATCTTCATCAACAATCAACTCGCCACTCAATCGCTGTTGCGCGACCTGCGACCGTTTTTGGTTGATATTCACGGGCAGGGTGATCAGCAGACGCTTTTTGATCCCGAAGCGCATCTCGAGATCCTTGATAGTTTTGGTGGCCATGGCATTCTCCGGTTCGAGGTGGCTGAAATATTTGACGCGTTGAGCCGCGTGCAGCGTGAGCTCGCGACGTTGCGCAAGGACGCGGCCGAGAAGTTTCAACTTGTGGATACGTTGCAATTTCAGATTGCTGAACTGGAACGTGCGCAACTCTCGATTGGTGAAGACGAACGTTTGGAAGAGGAACGCAGACGGTTATCGAATGTTGAGAAGTTGACTGCGCTTTGCCAGTCGAGTTATGGCCGCATTTATGAAGACGACGATGCGGCACTCTCGCGTTTGCGGCAGACGTTGAAAGACGTCGAAGAACTGAGCGAGTTTGATTCCGGCTTTCGGGAATATATCGAGGGGCTCGAATCGGCGCGTGCCGTGATGGAGGATCTGTCGTTTGCCTTGCGTGATTTTGCGGACAAGCTTGAGTTCTCACCGGCGCGTCTCGCGGCGATAGAAGATCGTTTGGCGGAGTTGTCGCGGTTAAAACGAAAGTACGGCGGTTCGATTGAAGCCGCCCTCGAACACCTGGCACAGGCGCAGGATCGCTTACGACAGATTGAAACGTCCGATGAACGCGAGCAACACCTCACACTTGAATTACAAACAGCTCAACAACGGTATCTCGGAGCAGCACGCAAACTGCACAAGGAACGCGTCCGTGCGGCCAAGGCGCTGGAAAAAGCTGTCGAGGATGGAATCGCTGAAGTGGCAATGGAGAACGCCCGGTTCCAAGTTCAAGTGACCACGGATGACACAGATATAAAACCAACCGGGATCGATCGAGTTGAGTTTTACTTTTCAGCAAACATTGGCGAAGAAGTTAAACCGTTGGCGCGCGTAGCATCGGGCGGCGAGGCTTCGCGTTTGATGCTGGTATTGAAAACTATCTCGAACGCGGCTGAGTTTCCACGCACGATCGTCTTTGACGAGATTGATGCGGGCATTGGCGGGCGCGTTAGCGAAGCAGTCGGTATCAAGCTCAAAAAACTCTCAAAAACAAATCAGGTCTTGTGCGTGACGCATCAACCGCAAATCGCGCGCTTCGCTGACAATCATCTTGTTGTTCACAAAGAGGCTCTTCGCGGCCGAACGCACGTAAGTGTCAGCAAGCTGGACCGTGCCGGGCGCGTCGAAGAACTCGCGCGCATGCTCACAGGCGCCGAAATCACCGACAGCGCCCGCCGCCATGCGCGCGAACTCTTAAAGCACTAGAATCCTCCTGTTATCCGTTTTATCCGTGGAGAAAAATGAGCACAGAACCAAACAAAGTCATTTATTCGATGGTCGGTGTTAGTAAGTTTTACGACAAGAAACCCGTCCTCAAAGACATTTATCTTTCTTACTTCTACGGCGCGAAGATTGGCGTCATCGGCCTCAACGGCTCAGGCAAGTCGTCACTGCTTCGAATACTCGCCGGCGTTGATAAAGAGTTCAACGGTGAAACCGTGATTTCGCCCGGCTACACGGTTGGTTATCTCGAACAAGAACCGTTGCTCGACGACACGCGCACAGTTCGTGAAGTCGTACAGGAAGCGGTGAAGGAAACTGTCGATCTGCTGAAAGAGTTTGACGAGATCAACGCGAAGTTCGGCGAGGAGATGAGCGACGACGAAATGTCGGCGCTACTCGAACGACAAGGCGAAGTACAGGAAAAACTCGACGCACAAGACGCGTGGGATCTCGATTCGCGACTCGAGATGGCAATGGATGCACTGCGTTGTCCGCCACCGGAAACACCAGTCAAAATTCTGTCGGGCGGCGAACGGCGCCGAGTGGCACTCTGCCGCCTGCTTTTACAGAAGCCTGACATTCTCCTGCTCGACGAACCAACCAATCACCTCGATGCTGAATCGGTTGCGTGGCTCGAGCACCACCTGCAAAACTACGCCGGCACGATCATCGCCGTCACTCACGATCGATACTTTCTCGACAATGTCGCCGGTTGGATACTCGAACTCGATCGCGGCCAGGGCATTCCCTGGAAAGGAAATTACACGTCGTGGCTCGAACAGAAACAGGAACGATTGCGGCGTGAAGAAAAGTCTGAGAGTGAGCGACAGAAGACACTTCAACGCGAACTCGAATGGATTCGCATGTCGCCCAAGGCGCGCCACGCAAAAGGCAAAGCGAGAATCAGCTCCTACGAAGACCTATTGCGACAGGAGACCGAAAAACGGCGCGAAGATCTTGAGATTCATATTCCCGCTGGACCACGGCTTGGCAACGTTGTGATCGAAGCAGATAACGTCAGCAAGGCCTACGGCGACAAACTCCTCGTTGAAGACATGACGTTCGCATTGCCGCCGGGTGGGATAGTTGGCGTGATTGGGCCAAACGGCGCGGGCAAGACGACGCTCTTTCGCATGATCACGGGCCAGGAACAACCTGACAAAGGCACGATCAGGACCGGCGAGACGGTTCAATTGGCCTATGTCGATCAGAGCCGAACACTCAATCCGGAAAAAACGATTTGGGAAGAGATCAGCGGCGGTGAAGACGCGTTGAAGCTCGGCACACGCGAGGTAAACTCGCGTGCATACGTCGCCCGCTTTAACTTCTCCGGATCGGACCAGCAGAAGAAAGTAGGCATGTTGTCAGGTGGTGAACGTAATCGAGTGCACCTTGCGAAGATGTTGAAAGAAGGCGCGAACGTTTTGTTACTCGACGAACCGACGAACGATCTCGACGTCAACACGTTGCGTGCTCTTGAAGAAGCATTGGAAAACTTTGCTGGCTGCGCCGTCGTGATCTCGCACGATCGCTGGTTTCTCGATCGCATCGCGACTCACATGCTCGCGTTCGAAGGCGATAGCAAGGTGATGTGGTTTGAAGGCAACTACTCCGAATACGAAGCCGACCGCAAAGCGCGCCTCGGCGCCGAAGCCGAAACCCCACACCGCATCAAGTATCGCCAGCTAACACGTTAAAGAAGTCTTACTAACACGTCAGGCGTAGCCTCAGACAGGGTAGACTCGCAGAGTGCATAATGTGATACTTCGCATATGCCTAAACGCTTCAGCACGCCAACAGATGAGAATCGACTCGCTAAGTGGATCGTCGACCAGGTCACTATCGAAGCGGAAGCACAGCCAGAAAAGAATCCCGTCGCTGGCGCGCTAGGTCGTATGGGCGGCAAGACTAAAGCGGCCAAACCTACACCCGCGAAGCGCAAAGCTATTGCCAGGAAAGCGGCAAAGGCTCGTTGGCGAAGCTAATCCACTGCGGTATTTTCCGTCCCGCTGGCCATATCAATCCATCCTGTCATGTGATATAAGCCGCCCGTTCCTCGCTTCTCTTCGACTTCTCTGAACACCGGAGACCCGCCATGCAAGGTATAGTTGACGCGATCAAATACTTGTATCAACAGTTCATCCTGCGAGATGTCGTCGCCTATGTTACTCCCGGAACAATCCTCACGACCTGTTTGCTGAGGGTCCATTTTCGCGGTTTAGAACCCGCACTTCTCTTCATAGAACGCATTCCAAAGATCGCCTATGTTCCGATTTATGGTCTTCTTTTCACCATGGGGTTAGGCATCCAGAATTTTGGCGAAATGATCAGGCTGCTGAAAGATCACGTCCGCAAAGATCAGAAGGGACACCTGAGCGAAAAGTTACGATTTGGGAAGTTGCAGGACTTTCATCGCGTGCTTTCTAGACAAACCCCTGACCGGAGCAACGACTACGCCGAGTGGATGGAGCGCACACGGGAAAGAATTGAAGTCAAGAAGTATGCATCTGGAAACATTGCCCTCGCCCTTGTAATGGGGGCGGTTGTGATCTTGGTCGCAAAGCTTTCTTGGAACGCTGGGCGCTGGGCCATTGTCGCTACCGGAGTGATTTTGGCGGTTTCGTTGATACGCGCAAACTACCTTCAGGCGGAGAATGCAAGAATTTGGGAAGACGGAGCGATCGACTACCACAAAAGAGAACTTGAAGAGTCTCATCAAACCAACAAAAGGGAGGCGTCTCCTGCCAGATGACCGAGGCGGGAGTCGCTGCTTTCCGGTTAGCGCGGTCTCATACTAAACTTCCCGCTCCGGAGGTTCGCTATGAAAACGTTCCTGTCCCTCGTTTCGCTCCTTGTCCTTGCGACGTCAATCGCCCAGGCGCAACAAACCGCCCAGGCACAACAAGACCTGCCGCCAATCAGAAACTTTCTTCGCGTTAACGAAAACTTCTGTACCGGCGGGCAGCCGCGGCCCGAACACCTCGAACAACTGAAAGCCGAAGGTGTGAAGGCGATCATCAACCTGCGCCAGCCAACCGAACATCGCGCCGTGCAGGAAGAAGAAGCGAAGGCAAAGGAACTTGGTCTGCGTTATTTCAACATTCCGGTGGCCTTTCGCGATCCGAAGGACGAACAGGTCACAGAGTTTCTGAAGATCACGGACGATCCTGCGAACCGTCCCGCATTTATTCATTGCACGGCAGCAATTCGCGCCGGCGCGTTCTGGATGATTCGCCGAGTGCTGCGAGACGGTTGGAAGATCGAAGACGCCGAGAAAGAAGCTGAGAAGATCGGACTGCGCGAGAGTCCTCATCTAAACGAATTCGCGCGCCAGTACATCGAAAAGCACCGCCAGCAAGGTTCACTATTACCGACGTACCCTGTGACGTTCGGAGTGTTCACCGCTCGTTTCGATCCGGCAGGCACGTTCTCGCTCGAAGGCGATCGTTGGCCCAAGCTCAACGGCAGCTGGAAGAGTCAGGGAAACGAAGTCGAGTTTGTGATGAGTGGTGGTCCAGGTGGTTGCGATGGCGCTGGTAAGTATCGCGTTACAACCGAGGGTAAGCATTTCACATTTGATGTTGTTTCAGACGAGTGCCGCGTGCGGCAGTTGATCATGGATCGGAGTATGTGGATACCTGCCGGTGAAGTAGTTGCGAAGCCGGCCAGAAACTTCGTTCGAACTGCAAGCGAACGACCTCCCTCACGTCCGGACTCATCCAAAGCCGCCGAAAACTGGCCCTCATTCCGTGGTCCAAATGCATCCGGCGTTGCCGAGGGACAGAATCTTCCCGACACATGGAATGCGAAGACTGGTGAGAACATTCTCTGGCGGACACCGATTCCCGGTCTCTCGCATTCGAGTCCGATCGTTTGGGGCAATCGTGTATACGTAACCAGCGCCGTGAGCAGCGATCCGAAAGCGACGTTTCGTCCCGGGCTGTACGGCGATGGCGACGCTTCTAAAGATCGGTCGATTCACAAATGGACGATCTACGCGCTCGATAAGAACACGGGCAAAGTCGTTTGGGAGCGAGTTGCGTTTCAGGGTGAGCCGCGCGAGAAGCGACACATCAAGGCCACGTATGCCAATTCGACGCCAGCGACTGACGGCCGCATCGTTGTTGCGTGGTTTGGTTCGCAGGGTGTTTACGCCTACGACGTGAAGGGAAAGTTCTTGTGGAAGGTTGATCTTGGTCGCATCGACCTCGGCGCTTATGACATTCCAACGGTCGAGTGGGGTTCGGCGAGTTCGCCGATTATCTGGAAAGACCTGGTAATTCTTCAGTGCGACACGCAAACGGATTCGTTCATCGTCGCGTTCAATGCAAATACCGGCGAAACGGTCTGGAAAACGGATCGCGACGAGCTGCCGTCGTGGGGCACGCCGACTGTGGCAACCACATCGAAAGGCGAAGAACTGATCGCAAACGCTTCGAACTACATTCGCGGGTACGACCCCAGGACTGGAAAGGAGTTGTGGCGTCTCGGTAAGAGTTCAAAGATTACAGCGCCGACGCCGATCTTCGCAGATGACATTCTCGTTGTCGCGAGTGGACGTGGACCGGAGCGTCCGATCTTCGTCGTCAAGGCCGGGTCGCGCGGAGATCTGACGTTGCCGGACGGCAAAACCAGCAGCGAGTCGATTATTTGGAGTCGCACGGGACGTGGCTCTTACATGCCGACGCCGTTGATCTATAAGGGCCTGCTCTACGTGCTTGCGAACAACGGGACGTTCGACGCCTACAACCTCAAGACTGGAGATGAAGTTTATCGACAACGCCTGCCGCTTGTTGGAAATGGTTTCAGTGCGTCGCCGGTTGCGGCTGACGGGAAGATCTATCTCTCAAATGAGGATGGAGAGATCCTGGTGGTTTCGGCTGGTGAGAAGTTTGCTCATCTCGGCACCAACTCGATGGGCGAACTACTGATGGCCACGCCCGCACTGTCTGAAGGCGTGATGTACGTCCGCACCGCGCAGAGCGTATTCGCTGTAGGCCGAAAGAACTAGTAGCCACAGATTCAACGGATGACCACAGGACGAGTGGAAGCGTTTAGTGATGGCGTCATCGCCATCATCATTACGATCATGGTGCTGGAACTGCGTCCGCCTCACGATGTTTCTCTCGCAGGCTTGCGACCGCTGTTGCCGGTGTTCGGAAGTTACGTAATGAGTTACGTCTTTCTCGGGATTTACTGGAGCAACCACCATCACTTATTACACGCGGCGCAACACGTAGACGGCAAATGCCTGTGGGCGAATTTGCACCTGCTGTTCTGGCTTTCGTTGATACCGTTTGTGACGGCCTGGGTAGGTGAGAACCACTTCACAACGTGGCCTGTCGCACTCTATGGCGGCGTGCTGCTGTTTAGTGCGATTGCTTATTACATTCTTGTGCGCGCCCTACTGGCGGCGCAGGGCAATTCACTCCTGGCAGCAGCGCTCGGTTCGGACTTTAAAGGTAAGATCTCGATCGTCGTTTACGTGATCGCGATCTCGCTTGCGTTTTTCCGTCCGTGGCTCGCCTTCACGATGTACGTCTGTGTCGCCGTGATGTGGCTAATCCCCGACCGCCGCATCGAACGCAAGATCGTTGAGTAGTTAAGGCTGGACCTGGACGTTGCCGCCGCCGTGCGCAATGTCTACGAACGAGTACGACGACACCGGAAAACTCTCACAGCCGATCGTCTTGTTCTGATTCGAAGGAATGCCAACGTCGTCAGGGCGTTCGGCATCCGTGGCTATCCAGGTTAAGAAAGCGCCGTTATCATCATCGCGTTCGGAGTCTTTTGGTGTCCAACCCGACGCAGGATTCTGATAAACGCCCCACGTCAGTTTGTCGAGACCGGGAGCGTTAACGCCTTCGCCGTTGTCCTCGACTACGAGCAGCACACGCAGACCAATCGCCGTCAGCACGTTCGATTCGACAATGACGCCGCCCATCACCGCGCGATTTCCAGTGATCTTCAAACAATCAAACGTAGCGCGTATCGACGCACCCGTCGCCGGCGCGTTTGGATTCTGAGGCGCATCCGGATCCGCAACAACCGACACATTGGGGTCGGTGAAAGTCATCTCACCGACGGTGCGACCATTGTTCTGGACTCTCGCGTTGAAATTCAGAAACTTCGGTTGGCCGTCGTTCAGGTCAAACTGAAAAGAGCCGGTAGCGGATGGTCCATCAGCGCCTGCAAAACTCAAGCTGGGCAAAGCCAAAGACACTAACACGAGTAAAAAGATGGAAGCACAGATAGTGCTTTTCATGGGAGGGAACTCCTTCTGGGTTAGGATTCTTGTAGGGCTGCTTATAGCGGCTGTTTGTACTGAAGTCAATGGGCGGAAGACGCCGTAAATTCGCGGCGTTGTTATCCGCCGCCAACTATGCTACGAATTTCGCATGTCAAGCTTGTTGTTGATGGCATTTTTGTTGTTTACGTTCCAAGGCGGCAGTATCAAGGGCAAGGTTGTTGCGGACATTCCCGACCAACGCAGACCTCTCTCGGGCGTTGTGGTTAATCTGGCCAGTGACCGGTTGCGCGACCAGAAACTTCAGACAGTCACCGATTCTGAAGGACAGTACCTTTTCAGCGGCCTAATCGCCGGCGACTATGTTGTGTCGATCGAGTTTACGGGCTTTCAGAAGTACGAAAAGAAGCTCAGTGTGCAAATCGACGCGACGGTCGAACATGACGCTCTGCTTCAGCCGGTTCCGCTGACCGAGTCGGTAACTGTCACAGACAATCGCAGCGACGCAAACAAAACCGAGTCAACGACCCCATCGACCATAACGACACAAAACCTGCGCGACGCGCCCCTGATCGATCAAAAGTTTCAGGACGCGTTGCCACTCTTGCCAGGTGTGCTTCGCGGACCGGACGGCAACCTCAATATCAAAGGCACGCGCCCAACCCAAAGCGGCATTCTTGTTTCCAGTCTTAACGTCACTGATCCTGTTACGGGAGCGCCCGCAATCGAGTTGCCGCTTGAAGCAGTAGACACGGTGCAAGTTTACTCAAACCCGTATTCGCCTGAGTACGGCAAATTCACCGGCGCAGTGACAACGATCGAGACCCGTTCGGGCACGAACGACTTGCGGTACTTAATAACCGGCACGTTGCCGCGGCCGCGCTGGCGCGACGGAAAACTCTTCGGCATCGCCGCTGCGACGCCGCGCATCGCCGTTGGTGGTCCAATCAAGAAAGACAAGCTTTTCTTTTTTCAAAGTGTCGAATACCGGTTCGTGCGTAACAACGTGCCGAGCCTCGAAACGCTCGATGAGCGGCAGCGTGACATTCAGCGCGAGAGTTTCGACTCCTTTTCGCGTCTCGATTACGTTGTCAATTCCAACAATCGCCTGACTGGAAGTTTCTCAATCTTTCCGCAGAAGTTTGACTACTTCAATCTCAACACTTTCAACCCGTCAGACACGACTGCGAACTTCCATCAGCGTGGTTGGTTTCTCGCACTTAACGAACAGGCGACGTTTAGATCGGGTGCGTTGTTGCAATCGAGCTTCAGCGCGAAACAATTTGATGGCGACATCTTCGGGAACAGCGGCGCGCCATACGAGATCAGTCCCAATCGAAATTTCGGTGGCTGGT